>JAAETH010000625.1 GCA_024228575.1 Actinomycetes bacterium | reverse complement strand
GCCGCGTGTGTGATCGACAGAGGCCAAGGCGGCGGTCAGGCCCTCGCTGACATAGGCGTCACGCTTCTCCCGGTGTTCGCGAGATCCGACATCGAGCGATAGCCAACCGGACCTCAGGCGCGAACCGTCCCCGAATGTCCGCCCAATATCCCGCAGCCGACCGTCCCCGATCGCCAGTGACGAGCAAACTCGAACACAGGTCTTTGGTCCGTCGACATCTAGAGCCGGGGGTCGACGGGTTCGCTCTCGAGGGCGAGGACACCGAAGACGCATTCGTGTGTTCGGAAGAGGTGCTCTCTTGCCACGAATCGGTCGAGGGCTTCGATGCCGAGTGCGAACTCTCGACGGGCCAGTGAAGTCTTCCGTCCGAGGGAGCGTTCTCGGAGCCGCTCGAGATTGGCTGGCTCCAGATACTCGGGGCCATAGATGATCCGCAGATACTCTCGGCCGCGGCACTTCACTCCGGGGAGGACGAGTCCTCGCTTGCCTACGATGATTGGGTCGGCCGGTTTGACGACCATCCCTTCGCCACCCACATCGGTGGATTGAACCCACCAGCCGGTGGCTTTGGCGACCTGGGCGTCATCGTTGAGATCGACGAAGTGACGCTCAGTTCGGCGGAGCAGTGTCGGCGCTTGCTCGATCAGAGCGTCGATCGTTTCGAGGTGCCACGCGTGTGGTCGCCTGGCCAGCACTTCGCCCTCGCCGGCGAGCATCTGGAACGGAGCTATCTCGATTCCGTCTACTCCGTCGGTGTCCCAGCAGTACTGCCGGTAGGCCTCGATGTAGGAATCGACATGTGAAGCCCGAGTAGAGATCCTCGCTTTGATCTCATCAATGTCGACTCCTCGGCTCATGGCAGCGGCCAGCGCGGCCTCAGCGGCCGGGAGCATCGTTGAAGCTGCCGCTCCGGTCGCGGCGTATTGGCGTTGGAGCAGTTCCTTGGCCTTGGCTGACCAGGGCAATAGCTCGGCGTCGATGACGAGCCAATTGGTGGCGAGGCTCTCCCAGAGCCCGGATGCGTCGATTGCGGTACGCAACCCGTCGAGCAACGCTGCAGATGTTGCCTCGTCGCCGAAGAAGGGCCGGCCGGTTCGGGTCACGATCACACCGGCGGCGTCGTTGGTGATCCCGAAACGTTCTAGGGCGGAGTTGGAGTCGCGGGCGAGGATCAGCACGGCCCGCGAACCCATGTGTTTCTCTTCGCAGACGACCTCGGTGATGCCGGAGCGGGTGAAATAGTCGAATGCCTCGTCGGGGTGTTCGAGGTAGTCCGGCCGTTTGCTGGTTGCCACTGGCGCCATGGTTGGCGGGAGGTGCACGAGCCATCGCGGGTCGGTCGCGAACCGGCTCATAACTTCGAGCGCGGCGCTGGAGCGGTCAGCCTCGATCGTTAGACGCCCAGCAAGCTCGGTCTCGACGTAGTGCTTGCCCAGCACGTCGGTGACGCCCAACAGCAACGGCGGCCGATCGGCGGCAGCGTCTTCGATGAGCGGCCGGAGGGGTTCGTAGTACTCCTCCGCTGCACGGACCGACACCAGTTCTCGCTCCGGCCACCGCAGCGCGGTCAGCTCGCCACCGAACACCGATCCGGTGTCGAGACAGATCGTGTTGTTCAGCCATCCCGCGGTCGGGACCGGTGTGTGCCCGTACACGACTGCAGCCTTGCCTCGATAGTCCTCAGCCCACGGATAGCGAACGGGCAGTCCGTACTCGTCGGTCTCTCCATCGGTATCTCCGTAGAGCGCAATGCTTCGCACCCGGCCCGACGCTCGGCCGTGGTAGCGCTCAGGCAGCCCGGCATGGGCCACGACGAGCTGGCCACCGTCGAGGACGTAGTGACTGACGAGACCCTCGACAAAGGCTGCGACCTTCTGCCGATATTCAGGCGGTCGGGTGTCGAGCTGTTCGAGCGACTCGGCGAGTCCGTGCGTGACCTGGACGTTGCGGCCACCCAGGGCCCGGCCGAGTTTGTTCTCGTGGTTGCCGAGGATGCACAGCGCCGTTTCGGCCTCGACCATCGACATCGCCACATCGAGAACCTCTGCGACACCCGGTCCGCGATCGACGAGGTCGCCCAGGAAGATCACCCGGCGTCCGTCTGTGTGGGTGATCGGCTCGGAGGTTGTGTCGTAGCCGAGCTCATCGAGCAGGCGGAGGAGCTCGTCGTGGCAGCCGTGGACATCGCCGATGATGTCGAACGGCCCGCTGTCGTTGCGCCTATCGGTCCACAACTTGGTCCGCGTGACGGTGACGGCGTCGAGTTCCTCGACCGAACCGAGCGTGTGGACGCGGCTAAACCGTTCCTTGCGGAGTCGCTTCGACGATCGCCGAAGGGCCTTGTGTTGCCGGCGGATCGCATGGTCTGGGGTCTGCCGGTCATCCCGTGCTGCGTTGCGCTCGAAGCAGACGTGAATGGGAAGGTCGAAAGCTATGGCGGTCGCGAGCACGTCCCACTTTCGGGCGAGGTCGACGAGCGATTTGCGGTCTTCGGGTTTGACGTTGGTTGCGTCGACAACCGTGAGGCGCCCAACTTCCAGACGTTTGTCGACGATGTCGTGCAGGAGAGCGAACGCCTGGGCCGTCACCGATTGGTCAGTCTCGTCGTCTCCGACGAGGGCCCGGCACTGATCGCTCGAGACGACCTCAGTCTGCGCGAAGTGGCTGCGGGCGAACGTAGATTTCCCGGAGCCCGACGCTCCACAAAGCACGATGAGTCCGACTTCGGGAACCTCGATGGTCGTGAGCTTCTCCCTCATGGCTTTGCCTCCGCCACCCGACGGAAGACCGCCATCTGCGTCGGCGGCCCAGTCTCTTGGTCCTCGGGGCCGATCGGGAAGAACTCCGGCACATAGCTGTACTGCTCGGAGATAGACGCCGCCCACTCTCGGAACTGAGAACGCGTCCATTCGAACCGGTGGTCACCGTGGCGAAGGGCAGTCGGTCCCAGCCGGTCGAAATGGACGTTGTACTCCTGGTTCGGCGTTGTCACGATCGCAGTGGCCGGCGCCGCATGACCAAATAGCACCCGGGCGAACACGTCGAGCCGTTCCAGGTCCAGGTGCTCGATGACTTCGATCACCGTCGCAACGTCGAAGCCGACAATGCGAGCATCCGTGTACGTGAGAGCGCCCTGCAGAAGTTGCACTCGTTCCCGACGCCGCTCCGACATCTCATCAAGACGAAGTCGTTTCTCCGCACGGCCCAGCGCACCGATCGACACGTCGATACCAAGAACCCGCGAAACCGACCCCTCAGCGACAAGTCGCTGGAGGAGACGCCCTTCTCCGCAGCCAAGGTCGACGACACGACCACCCCCGGCCGCAACAACCGCGTCGATCACCGCCCGCATTCGCTGTTCGTTAAGGCTCAGCGGCCGCTCGACCTCAGCTTCGGCCCGATCATGTTGTTCGTCAACAACATCGACGTCGTTCACATCTTCAGACAACCGAGCGAGAGCTTCGCGGGCGAGACCCCCAAATCGGAGATAACGACGAGCGATCAGCTCGACATCCGGGTGTTCGGGAAGCCAGTCGCCGCCGCGTCGCAGCAACTTCTCGATCTCGTCTTGCCCGATCCAGTAATGCTTGCGGTCGTCGAGGACCGGTAACAGAACAAAGAGATGCTCAAGCGCACGGCGAACCGGATGGCTTCCCTTCAGGACCACGGCAAAGTATCGGCTGTCTCCCCAGCCCGGGAAACTCTCATCGAGCGGCACCGACGAGCAACTCACGTCGTAGCCGAGCGGCTCGAAAAGCCGACGCAGAACGTCTTCCCCACCACGAACAGGAACGACCGGTAGCTCGATCTCGAGCTCAAGCACACGATCAACCAACTCGGGGCGTGTCTCGCAAGACCCCGCCATCGCCGACCCGAAGAGGCGACCCAGAGCGACACTCAACATCGACGACGCCACATACGGCCGATCGTTCACATACGGCTCAAGACCCTGGCCCTGGGCGCCCTTCCGTCGACGACTCAACCCAATAGGGTCGACCTCGACCAGTAGCGTTGCCGTACAGCGCTCCGGAGCCGCTTCCGGATAGAACACGTGCGCCTTTCCGAACCCGACATCCACCGAACGCACCCGCTCAGGGTGCTTGTGAAGCAGATAGCCGAGGTCGGTGGCATCCGGAGTAGTCGAAGTGATCGAAACCAGCATGAGCTACCCATTCAATCGGACGCGGTCGAGCCGGTCCTGAGAATTCCGACAGCCGGCGCTCCTCGAGTCCAGAATCTCGGCGACCGACGTGGGCTTGAGCCGCTCGGGATCCAGCCATCGTCACCCGCCCTGAACGACATGACCCGGACCGACCAACCGGAACAAAACGACTCCCTGACATCTGCGCCGAGTGAATCGGCAACGGGTCCTCCGTCCCCGATGAGGTGCTCGTCGCACTCAATGACGCGACAGAACGCGCCGGAGCGCGCCCAACGCCGTGACCTGTGTCCGGCAACCCCACCAATCCCCCAACGCGCGTTCCCGAGTCCCACCGTCGACCATCACAGAACGCCGGCAGGGGGATTGACCGTTGAGTACTGCCCAAGCGGCCATCATGGGATGATGGACTTCGGTGGCGCGTCATGATCGCGATCATCTTCGAGATAGTCGCTGAAGCAATCGGCGAGGTTCTCGTCGAGGTCGTCCTCGCCGCCCTGTCCGCCACCGCAGGGATGGCGATCGCCTACGT
>JAAETH010000624.1 GCA_024228575.1 Actinomycetes bacterium | reverse complement strand
GGCGCCGTCCGTATCACCGAGCTGAAATCGGTTCAGCGCATGTTGTACCCGTACATGCGTAACCGGGCGATGGTCGGCTGACATGGACCTCGCTGCTGTACGCGCCGGGGCTGTGACGGTGCTCGACACTATCGACGGGCTCACCGGCTACGCCAACGGGTACACGTCGGTGCGTCCACCCGCAGCGATAGTGATGCTCGACGAGGCCGACTATTGGACATCGATGGACGGCACCGCCGGCCGGCTCCAACGCCTCGACATCGCACTCGTTGTACTCGTCGACCGCACAAACGAACGCGGCGCCCTCGAGCTGCTCGACCTGTACGCGTCGAGCGAAGGCGCCAAGTCGATTCCCGCAGCGTTCCTCGCCGACCCGACCCTCGGCGGCGAGGTCGACCATGCCACCGTCCGGCGGCTGGTTCAGATCGGCGAAGTTCGCGACGCTAACCAAACCTATTTGGGTGCCGAGTTCCTACTGGAGATCCACGGACGATGACCGTTAAGAAGAAGAAGCCCGCCGCCAAGAAGACACCCGCCGCAGGCCGCTATAAAGTGACCGGTGCGCACTCGATCGATGGGACCGCTCCCGGCGGGACCGTCACCATCCCCGACACCGACCTCGCCAGAGCCCGCCGCCTCGAACGGACCGGCGCAATC
>JAAETH010000623.1 GCA_024228575.1 Actinomycetes bacterium | reverse complement strand
TCCATCTGCTGATCGACGATCATGTCGACCTTGGGATTGACGTTCTTGACCAGCTCGTAGTGCCACTTGGCCTGGTTGAGCAGGTTGGCGTTGTTGTACCAGATCAGCTTCGTCGGCGAGGGCATGTGCGTCTTGCCCGTGAACACCTTGCGGCCCTCGTCGGGCGTGTCGATGATGAGGGGGTGGTCGCCGTTGCCCCAATAGCTCACCTCCTCGCCATGGATCATGTGCCGCCCCGTCTCCCCCGTGTAGGGAGCCGACGGGTCGGTCAGCGGATTGAACGGATCCTCGTTGATGAAGCCGCCGATGCCGGGCCCGAACCATTGGGCGCCATGGAAGACACCGCCTTTGTAGTTGCCGGCCCAGGTGCTGACACCGCCGCCCGAGACACCGATCGAGCCCACCAGCATGGCCAGGAAGTAGGTAGCCCTGTTGTGGAGGGTTGCGTGGAAATAGTGATTGATCCCCTCGCCGACATGGAAGGCCACCGGGCTTATGGTGGACAGGTCGTCGAGAAGTTGCTCGATGAGGTCGCGGGGGGAGCCCGTGATCTCGACCACTGAGTCGATGTCGTAGTCTTCGAGGTGGCGCTTGTACATCGAGAGGACGCTGATGACCTCGACCGTCGACCCGTCGGCCAGGGT
>JAAETH010000622.1 GCA_024228575.1 Actinomycetes bacterium | reverse complement strand
GGGGCGGCGGTGGCTGGGGGTGCCGTGGTTGCCGGGGCGGCGGTGGCTGGGGGTGCCGTGGTTGCCGGGGCGGCGGTGGCTGGGGGTGCCGTGGTTGCCGGGGCGGCGGTGGCTGGGGGTGCCGTGGTTGCCGGGGCGGCCGTCGCCGGGGCCGCGGTGGCAGGGGGTGCTGTCGGGTTGGGCGACGATTTTGCCGGAGCCGAACTTGTCGGCGTGGCCGATTCGGCGGGCACACCGGCGGTCGCGGCTTCGTCGCTCGGTGGTGCCATTTCGTCCGTGGCGGAGGTGGCGGGTTCGAGCAGGGCTTCACCGATGGTTGTTGTGGTCGGCTGCACGATCTCGACGATGACCGTTGGTGGCGCCTGGGACGGCAAGCCCTCTGGCAGTGTGGATGCAGCCGCCGCCTCGATCTCGCTCGAGGTCACCGCGACCGACAGAGGACCCATCGCAGCCACGATGGCCGCGAATGTTGCTGCGGACGCCGAGGTCGCAGCGACCTTCGTGCCGACCATCGACGCCCTCGAGAGCCCTGCCGAAGCCGTTTCGGTCACGGCGGTATCGTTGCGTTTGGCCGCCAGAGCTGCCAGCCGCTCCTCTCTTGAGGATGAATCCATTTCAGCGCTCCTTGCTCACCACGACGCGGCCATCTGTTAGCCGCGCCTTGAACTCCGCCTCGCCGCCTTCGTCCTCTTCACCGTCTTCGTCGTCGTCGTCGTCGTCGTCGTCTTCTTCGTCGTGGTCCTCTCCGCCGGAGGTCCGGAACTCGATCTCGACTTCGTTCCCCGACTCCTCGACTCCGTACGACCAGCCGGCCACAGGCACTACCGACCAGAACTCGAGCTCGGTCCCGCCATGGACCGCCAGCACGATCTGTGAGGCGACACCGTCGAAGGAGTAGTAGAGGTACTCGGTGGCCACAGTCGTCGGGGGAGGTTCGGTGACCGATGTCGTGGTTGTTGTGCTCGGGGGAGCCGTCGTGTTGGGCGCCTTGGACGCCGCTGGCTGTTTCGCGGTTGTGGTCGGGTGCGACTCGTCGGGGAGGTCAACCTCGAGGTCATCGTCGGCGGGCTCGGCAGCGGCGGGAGCCCTTGGCTGAGTCGTCGGACTGGATTGTTGCACCGTGGCCGGTCGTGGAGTCGCAACCGTGGTCGCGTTGGCGCTCAATACGTCGGCCACATCCTCGGCCGACTGGGCGATGGTTGTCGACGCGGAGTCGGCCGGCGGAATCTCGACAGTGACGTGGATCGGATCCGTCGGGCTATTCGCCGACTCCGAGTTCATCGTGGCCGAAGCCGCATCGCCGCCATCGGCTTGGGCCGAGGACAACACCGCGGCGCTCAGGCCAAGCGATGATGCCGCCACGGCGGCCGAGAGAATGACTGTTCGGGTGCTCAGGGGGTTGGCGTCGGGCATCAGCGCCCTCCTTCGTGTGCGTACGTATTGAGCACGTCGCGGCCGCCCTCTGAGGTTTGGTTCTCGGCAGAATTGTTACGATTCCTTATCGTTTTCGTCGTCGTCGTCGTCTTCTTCTTCTCCGTCGTCGTCGAGATCGTTCGACACCGAAGAGACGATGTTGTTGTCCTGTCCCATCCGGGCAGTCAGCTCGCAGTGGCCGGCCCCGCCCTCGAAGCCAACCTCGATCGTCTCGGGGCCATCGTCTTTGATGTCGGTCTCGAAACCGTCGGCCGGCGTGGCTGCGATCAGCACGAGATCATCGCCCTGCGCCTCGACCGTAATCGTGCCGCATCGACTGCTGATGACCTCGGCAGGTCCCACCAGAGGTGCCGTGGTTGTCGGCGCAGCAGTCGTCGGGGCCGCCGATGTGGGGGCCACCTGCGTCGTCGATGGTGTTTGGGCCGTCGTGGTGGTGCTATTCGAGGTCGTGGTGGTACCGGCGGTGGTCGTCGTGGTGGCGTTGGTGGACGTCGTGGCGGTGCCGGGGTCGTCTGTTGTTGTTCCCCCGGAGGTTGAGCCGGCCTGGTCGGTTGAGCCTGTCGATGTGGGTGAGCTGGTCGCTTCGACACCATCGGAGGACCGGGTCGTGCTCTCGGTCGAGGTGCTGGGAAACTGCGATCCGTCGGTACCGCTCGAGGTCGATGTTGCCCCCAGTGTCGAGGTGGATCCACTGTCGGTGGAGACCGTCGGATTTGTCTCGGGCATCATCAAGAACACCGTTCCGACACCGAGGCCGACGACCATCACGGCTGCAGCAACTCGGGTGGCACCAGCTTGCATCCGACGACGCCGGCGGGCCTTGAGCATTCCCGGTCGTGCCGACGCGAGTGCCGTGTTCGAGGTGCTCTCGAGGGGGATCGCGTCTCGAAGCCCCGACCGGATGACATCGTCGATCGGATCGGTCATCGCTCGCCCCCGACGCCCATCAGCACACGAAGTGCCCCTCTTGCCTTGTTCAGGTGGAACTTGACAGCTCCCTGGCTCAAACCCGTGCTGAGGGCGATTTCGGCCACTGGAATGTCCTCGAGATAGAAGAGTGCTGCCACGGTTCGTTGGCGGTCGGTCAGGTGATGAAGCAGGCTGACAACATCGATCTGCGCGGCGACATCGTCCGTGGCGTCGGTCGGGGTAGCCGGCTCTGCCTCGTATCGATCCTCGCGTCTGCGCCTGCGTCGTTCGGAGCGGGCGATGTCGCGCGCCCCGTTGATGGCGACCTTGCGCACCCAGTGGATGGGAGAGTCGTACCGACCGATGCTGCCCCAGCGAGCGTACGCCTTGATGAACGCCTCTTGGGCACAATCGTGGGCGCGGTCCGCGTCGCCGACTATCGCGTTCAGAGACCGCACCAAACGGTCGTAGTGTTCGATGAAGAAGCTGTCGAAATCGAGCGCGTCTGTCAAGTGGATCACCCTCGGCCCGCTGATCACGCTGTCTATACACGTCGCGGGCGAGTTCGCGACGACGCTCATACTAACGACACGTCACCGGTCGCCAATGAGGTTTGGTTAGGTGGCGGCGACGGCGCCTTGCAGCCTGGCTGCCTCGAGGGTGTTCTGAAGCAGACAGGCAATCGTCATCGGTCCGGTGCCACCCGGCATGGGTGTGATCGACCCGGCTATGGCCTGAACGGCCTCGAAGTCGACGTCGCCCTGGATGCCATCTGCGGTTCGCGACACTCCGACATCAAATACGGCAGCACCTGGCTTGACGTGTTCAGCGGTGATGAGTTTCGCCATGCCAGCAGCCCCGACGAGAATGTCGGCCTCGCGGCAAACGGCGGCCATATCGGCCGTGCGGCTGTGGGCCAGGGTGACCGTGCAGTCGACACCCTTGCGTGCCAACAGCAACGCGAGGGGCAGACCAACCAGGGTCGAACGACCGATGACAACGGCACGTTTGCCGCTGGTCTCGATGCCGTAGCGTTCGATGAGGCGCATAACACCGAGCGGTGTGCACGGCACCAATCCGGGCCGCCCACGAATCAGGCGACCCATCGACCGTTCGGTCAGGCCGTCGACGTCCTTTTCGGGTGGGACAAGATCGAGAACGGGCTCGGGGTCGAGACCGTCGGGCAAGGGAAGCTGGACCAAGATGCCGTGAACCGTGGGATCGTCGGCGAGCTCTGACACCGCCGCCTCGACCTGGGCCTGGGTTGCGTCGTCGCCGAGTGCGACATGGCGAGACTGCATTCCTGCCTGTGCGGCCTTCTTCTGCTTCATGTTGACGTAGAGACGAGAGGGTTTGTCGTCGCCGACCAGGACGGTCGCGAGGCACACATCGGGGTTGCCCAGAGCCTCTATCTCGACAGCGAGTTCCGCGACGATCTCGTCGCGCAGCCGGTTGCCGTTCATCAGGACCGCGCCACCCTGGCTGTGCTCTGGGGCTGGCCTATTGCTCGTGTCGTCCGTCATCGTGAGAGGCTCTCCTGGCGCCAGGCCTGAGAGGACTCGACCTGGTTGAAAGTGAACAGGTGCACACTCTCGACGCCGAGCTCGAGATTTGTGTCGCTGAGGGGGATCAGAAGATCGTTTGGATCGTAGGAGTGTTGGGTCATCATCTTTGTCACCGCGTGGCGGTTCTTGCTGAGATACCGCAGCGACTGACCGATGCCGAGCCGTGCGCCCATCGTGAGCAGCTTGGTCTTGTCGACCACACCGGCGACGCCCAGGTGCACGGGAAGGGTGAAGCCCCGATCTCGTTCAGCGCGAAGCCAACGCTCGATCATCTCGGGTTCGAAACACATCTGGGTGCTGCACCAACCGTCGACTCCAGCCTCATGGAACAAGCTCTGCTTGGCGTACAGCGCTTCGTGGAGTGACTCGTCGCTGATGAGGGGGTGGCTGTCGGGATAGGCGGTGACGCCGATGCGGTCCAGCCCGTGATCGGTACCGAGCAAGTCGGTCAAGAAGCTGACCGTGTCGGTGTAGCCCGCGGGTTCCTCAGCGTCCCCGCCCACGACGAAGAGCTTGCGAATCTCGTTCGCCTTGAGCCATGCAGCGAGCTGGCGAGTGTGTTCGAGATCGCGCACGAGACGTGCTGAGAAGTGGGGGATAGCGTCGTATCCCTCAGAGAGGAACTCCTCGGTGAGGCGCTGTGTGACCTCGATTCCTTTGGCCGGCGAACACGTCACCGAAACCGGGCACCCGGCGGGAAGATGCACGCGGGCGGCGTCGAGGCTCTTCATCGGGACGATCTCGAAAGCGAGGGTCTCGATGAGCATGCGTCGATGATCGGCGCCCTTGGCGCTCTCCTGGGGGTGCCGTGTTTCGGGGGTCGGGTCTTGCTGGCGGCCCAGCCTCCGGAGCGGGTTCAGCTTCTTGGCGAGAGTTGTCACGTAGCGTCCTGTCAGCTGAGCCCGACGATGTTGCCGTCGGCGTCGAGATCGATGTGATGTGCCGCAGGGTCGGCGCCGAGGCCCGGCATGGTGCGCATGTCGCCACAGATCGGATAGACAAATCCTGCACCAACCGAGGCCCTGACCTCACGAACCGGCAGGGTCCAGCCCGTCGGTGCACCCTTGAGTTTGGGATCCGAGGAGATCGACAGGTGTGTCTTGGCGATACAGACCGGAAGGTTGTCGAACCCGGCGTCTGTGTAGGTCTTCAGCTGGCTGTTTGCCGTCGCGGAGTACTCGACGTCGTCGGCGCCGTAGACCTTGGTGGCCACCGCGTGGATCTTCTCCTTCAGCGAGGCGTCGTTTGGGTAGAGAACAGCGAAATTGCTTGGTTCGTCCGCTGCTTCGCGAACTGCCTCGGCGAGTTCGGTCGCCCCTCGGCCTCCGTGCTCGAAATGGCGGCTGACCGCGGCCCTGGCACCGTACTCGGCGGCGATCTCGTGGATTGCGGCTATATCGGCGTCGTGGTCGCCCGGGAATACATTGATGGCCACAACGGGGGTCACGCCGTGGACCTTCATGTTCTCGAGCTGCTTGCGCAGGTTGTCGCCGCCCTGATGCACCTCATCAGGGTTCTCTGCCAGCAGCGCCTCGGGAAGAGGTTTGCCTGCCACGATGCGGTGGTTGCCGCTATGGGCCTTGAGGCCTCGAACGGTCGCTACCAGGACGGCGGCGTCGGGGTCGATGCCCGAGTAGCGGCACTTGATGTTGAAGAAACGCTCGGCGCCCATGTCGGCGCCGAACCCTGCCTCGGTCAGGAGGAAGTCGCCCGTCCTGATTCCGATGCGATCGGCGACGATGGAGCTATTGCCCGTGGCGATGTTGCCGAACGGTCCGGTATGGACCAGAGCCGGCGTGCCTTCGAGTGTCTGCATCAGGTTCGGCTTGATGGCTTCCATCAGGATTACGGCCATAGAGCCGGCAACCTTCAGCTCCTCGGCGGTGACGGGGGTCTTGGCCTTGGTGAAGCCGACCACGATCCGCCCGAGTCGGGCGCGCAGATCTTGAAGTGACGTCGAGAGGGCGAGCGCGGCCATGACCTCTGAGGCGGCGGTGATGTCGAAGCCGGTCTCGCGCGGGATGCCGTCGAGGCGGCCACCGAGACCGATGGTGATGTTTCGCAGCGCCCGGTCGTTGATGTCGACGACTCTCCGCCAGGTGATGTTGTGGATATCGAGCCCGAGTTTGTTCCCGTGGAACAGGTGGGCGTCGAGCACTGCGGCGCACATGTTGTGAGCGGCCGTGACGGCGTGCATGTCGCCGGTGAGGTGGAGGTTGAACAGCTCCATGGGCACGACCTGGCTGTAGCCACCACCGGCTGCTCCACCCTTGATGCCGAAGGTCGGCCCCATCGAGGGCTGACGAATTGCGATGGTGGCGGAGCTACCGATGTGTTGGAACGCCTGACCCAGGCCCACGGTTGTGGTTGTTTTGCCCTCGCCGAGGGGCGTTGGGGTGATTGCGCTGACCACCACGTACTTGGCCATTGGTCTGTCGGCCATCTCTTCGATGGCGTCGAGACTCACCTTGGCAGTGCCCGAACCGTAGGGTTCCAGTAGGCGCTGGGGAATTCCAGCACGGTCGGCGATCTCGCCCAGCGGACGGATTTCGGCCGCTTGTGCGATTTCGAGGTCGCTTGGAAAGCTCATCGACGTCTCCTCGGATCGTGCGGTCGAACTCGCCTTTGAGTTCTCCCCTTCCGCACCTACCAAACCGCAAGTTCTATCGACATCAGCGGTACCGGTAGTGGGAAAGATCGAGTCTTTCCCACTGTGCGGTCAGGGCGCTGCGTCGAGGCTGACGATGAATGTCGATCCAACATCAACCGTGCTCTCAATCCTCACCGTTCCACCCATGGATTGGACCAGCCGATCGACGATTGCCAGACCGAGGCCGGCACCACCGCTTTCGCGGCCACGAGCCTCGTCTGAGCGGTAGAAGCGATCGAAGACCCTGTCGATCTGATCCGGGCCCATACCGATGCCCGAATCGGACACCAGCAGCTCGACGCCGTCACTGGAGTTCCGCGTCGAGATCCTCACCTTCCCCTCTGGTTCGGTGTAGCGCAGCGCATTCTCGATCAGGTTCACAAGCACTTGACGTAGCCGGGTCGGATCGGCGAGGGCGATCTGATCGCCAACGATGCTGCTGAGGTCGACCGATGCGTGGGCCGCGCGTGCAGCGTGTGATGCCAGCACGGCATCTGCGACCTCAGCCAGGGGCACGGGCACTGCGGCCAAGTTGAGGCGGCCCGCCTCGGCCAGGGAGAGGGTCTGTATGTCCTCGACGATGTTCTGGAGGTGGACGGTTTCGTCGTGCAGCGTGTCGAGCAGGCCGTCGTCGGTGGGCACCACGCCGTCCTGGGCGGCTTCGACATAACCCCTGACATTTGCGAGCGGCGTCCTCAATTCGTGGGCGACGTCGGAGGTCATGCGTTGGCGCCGCCCCTCGTTTGCCTCGATCGAGTCCGCCATCTCGTTGAACGCGTCTGCCAGCTGTCCAAGTTCGTCCTCGCCCGTGACGTCGACTCTTTCGGACAGATCGCCGTGACCCATCTGCCTGGCAGCCCTCGTGAGCATCGATATGGGACCGAGCACCCTGCCAGCGACGATCATCATGGCGCCACCCGCCACCAAGGCTGCGATGGCCATCACCAGCACGACCTCGCCACTCAAGCTCTCGCCGGCCGATCCCAGCTGGTCCGAGCCGTCATATCCCAGGTAGAGCAGGGCAGGCTCCACGAAGAACGTCTCGTCGAAGTCGACGAGCGGGCCGAGAACTTCCACGAACTCGGGGTCCTCTGCGAGCTGGGCCAGTGCCAACTCGTAGCAGAGGTCCTCTGCGTCGAAGTCGGAGGTGAAAGGCATCAGGACGCCGGTTTCGTCGTCCATCTCGAAGCTCTCGAGAACGCCCATCTGGCCGAGGCATTCCGTGGCCAGCTCTGACAGCTTGACGTCGAAGGCGAGAAACACCTCTTCGGAGCCCTCTCCAAAGAGGTCGAAGTCGCCCACGAGGAGCTCGGTGCCGGGATCGAGGTAGCGAGCAGCGTTTTCGGACAATTGCGTCCGTTGCGAGACGGGCACGTCTGCCTGTGAATCGATCAGCAGTGCGCCCGCCCAGTCGCGAACCACGATCCGCAGGCCCGTCTCCTCTGCGAGGTTGTCGACAAGACCTGTGGTTGCTTCCCAGGACCCTTGCCTGAAGGCCAACTCGGAAATCTCGGCAGCGATGCGGTCCTGATCGTCGAGGATGCGCTCGAGTTCATCGACGGTCGCACCGGCCGACAGCCGGCCGACCACCAAGCCTGTGACCAGTACCGCCAAGGACGCCACAAAAACGCCAAGAACTATCAAACGGAACTTGATGCTGCGCCTCATCGCCGGGCCCTACTGCTCTGCGAACGCATAACCGACGCCGTACACGGTCAAGATGTAGCGGGGTTCTGAGGGGTCGTTCTCGATCTTCTTTCGCAGGTTCAGTACGTGGACGTCGACTGTGCGCTCCAGCACGTCGTGCTCGAAACCGAATGCGGACTCGAGAAGATCTCGGCGGCTGAAAGCTCGACCCGGCTCGCGAGCGAGCGATTCGAGCACGGCGAACTCCTTGGGGGTCACCGACACGTCGTCTCCGGCGAGGTCGATGCGATGTCGCCTGGGGTCGATCCGCAGGTCGCCAACGCCCAGGTACTCAGGGCCGGTTGCACGCTTGGCCGAGCGTCGCAACACGGTCCGCACCCTGGCGACCAGCTCGCGAGGACTGTACGGCTTCGTCAGGTAGTCGTCGGCACCAAGATCGAGTCCCAGCAGCAGGTCTTCTTCGGTGCTTCGGGCTGTCACGAAGATGATCGGCAGGTCGGACTCGTAGCGCAGGATGCGACAGACATCGAGCCCGTCGACGTGGGGCATCATGATGTCGAGCAGGGCCAGGTCGGGTCGGCGCCGGCGGATCTCGTCGAGGGCTTGGCGACCATTGGAGGTCACGACCACAGAGTGGCCTTCACGTTCGAGGTAGAGGCGTATCAGCTCTGCTTGGCGGGGATCGTCCTCGGCGATGACGATCCTGGCGTTCGATGTCGTGTGGTTCATGGCGGTTCCTCACGCGCCCGAAGTCCGGTGCCAATGCACCGGACCCCGAGTGTGTCAGATCGAACGATCGATCATCCGCCTGCCGGGGCGGCTGCCGGATCGATGCTCGGGTCGTCGAGGTCGTCGAGGTCGTCGAAGTCGCCGTACTTGTCGGTGAAGAACTCGTCGATGACCGTCCAGGATTCCTCGTCGTCCTCGACGGGTTCTGGGAACCTGATGCCCAGCTCGTCGGTCTCCCACTCATATGTGATGCCCTTCGCATCGAGATG
>JAAETH010000621.1 GCA_024228575.1 Actinomycetes bacterium | reverse complement strand
GTCGGCGAGCGTCGCGGTGGTGCCCACGTAGCTCTCCCATGCCAGTCGCCTATCGGCGTAGATCCGCTCGAAGTCGTTCAGGATCATCGAGTGCACGATGACGTCGGGAGCTGCCGAACGAACGCTTCCCTTCACCGCGTCGGCGTCGAGCAGGTCGAGCCGCTCGGTGGTGTAGCCCGCGGGCTCGTCTGGCACGAAGCTGTGAACGGGACAGTGCACGTCGGCCCCGTGAACCTCGGCGAACACCTTGACGATGTTCGACCCGACAAATCCGGTTCCCCCGGTCACGTATGCCTTCATCCGGGCGAGTTCCAGTAGGCGTCCCTGAGCTTGCGCTTGTACAACTTGCCCGTCGGCAACCGGGGCAGTTCGTCGACGAAGTCGAAGCTGCGAGGCACCTTGTAGCGGGCCAGATGCTGTCTGGCATATGCCTCGAGTTCGACCCTCAGCTCATCGAGGTCGGCTTCGCCGTCGAGAGGTTCGACGACGGCCTTGACCTCTTCGCCGAACTCTGGGTGGGGCACGCCGAACACCGCTACGTCGCCGACGGCGGGGTGAAGAATCAGGACATCCTCGATCTCTTGTGGGTAGATGTTCACCCCACCCGAGATGATCATGTAAGCCTTGCGGTCGGTCAGGAAGAGGTAGCCGTCCTCGTCGAGGTATCCCACATCGCCGAGCGATGTCCAGTTGTCGTGTTGGGGATGTGACGCACTCGCCGTCTTCTCTGGTGCGTTGTGGTAGTCGAACGACCGGATCTCTTGCTCGAAGTACACAGTGCCCGCCTCGCCTGCCGGCATCTCGTTGCCGTCCTCGTCGCAGATATGGAGGGGTCCTGCCTGAGCCTTGCCGACCGAACCCGGGCGTTCGAGCCACTCCTCCGGCGAGATGATGGTCGAGCCGTTTCGTTCCGTTCCCGCGTAGTACTCCCACAAGATGGGCCCCCACCAGTCCATCATCTGATGCTTGATCTCGACCGGGCACGGCGCGGCGGCATGGATGGCGACCACGTGGCTGCTGAGATCGAAGTGTTGCCTTTCCTCTTGGTCGAGCTTCAACATGCGAATGAACATCGTCGGCACCCATTGTGAATGGGTGATGGAGTACCGCTCGATGTTCTGGAGCGCTTGCACTTCGTCGAAGCGTTCCATCATGAACACGGAGCCGCCCTTCGACAGGGTCCGCATACAGAAGCCGAACGGCGCGGCGTGATACAGCGGGGCCGGCGACAGGTAGCGCGTATGGTCGTCGAACCCGTATGCATCGATGGCCCTGAAGTAGGCAATTCCCTCGCTGGCGGGACTTCCCGTCAACGGCCGCTTGATTCCCTTCGGGCGACCGGTCGTCCCCGAGCTGTAGAGCATCGAGTCGCCCATCCGCTCGTCGGCGATGGGGTTCGTCGGCATCGGCGACAGCACGTCATCGAGATCCTCGAAGTCGGCCGGAGCGTGGCTGCCTCCTCGCAGGGCAAGGCGGTGGGTGCACCGCTGAGGCAGATCGGTCAGCTCGGCAGCTACTGGCAGGACACTCGAGATGAAGAGGGCTTCGCTGCCAGAGTCGTCGATGATGTACCCGGCCTCCTCGGCGGTCAGATAACGGTTGACACATGTGAGGTACATACCAGAGCGCAACACCCCCCATGCGATGACGAAGAAGTCGAGCCGGTTTTCGGCCATGAGCGCCACGTGGCTGCCCTGGGTCAATCCGCGGGCTGCCAACAACTGGGCCACCTGATTCGACCGGTCATTCAGCTCACGCCAGGTGAGTTGTTCACCGGTCGTGGTGTTGACGACCGCCGCAGCTTCCGGCTTCTCGACGGCCCAATGACCTGGATACATAGACTGCCCCGCCCCAACTCGCCCGTGAACCCTCGAGGGCACGAGCAGAAACTAGCCGGTCGTGCAGGGCGAGCCACTTCCGTGGCAGCCGACACCGATGAACAACCGAACAGCGGGCTGCAATCACAACCGACGCGGTGTGGCAGTATCGGCCGATGACCATGACGGGCAGATCCCTATGGCTCGACGAGCTCGATCCGAGTCCGCCGGCACGACCTCCACTCGGCGGCGATCGAGATGTCGATGTAGCCATCGTCGGTGGTGGGTTCACCGGGCTGTGGACGGCGTACTACTTGAAGAAGCTCGATCCGACGCTCGATGTCCTCGTCATCGAACGCGAACACGTGGGGTTTGGAGCTTCAGGGCGAAACGGGGGTTGGGTTGTGGCCGAACTCGCCGCCGGCCTCGACAGGTACGCGAAACAAACGTCCCTCGACGAGGCCATCCGCCAGGAGCGCGCGGTTTTTGACACCGTGGACGAGATCGGTGGATTCGTCGCAGAACACGGTGTCTCGTGTGGGTTCGCAAAGGGAGGGGCGATCAGACTCGCCCGCAACGATCCTCAGCACCGGCGCCAGATCGAGGAGATCGATCACCATCGTTCGCTCGGATTTGGTGAGGACGATTTCCAACTGCTCAGCGCCGAGGATGCAAGAACGAAGTGCAACGCCACCGACGTTCTCGGGGGCATCTGGTTCGCCCACTGCGCTTCGGTCGATCCGGCTCGTCTCGTGACGGGCATGGCGACGGTGTGCGAGGACATGGGCACCAAGATCGTCGAGCGGACGGCGGCAACCCAGATCGGTCCCGGACGAGTTGTCACCGACCTGGGTGTCGTCAGGGCAGGACACGTCGTCCAAGCGACCGAGGGCTACACGCGAGATCTCGAGGGCGAACGGCGTCGCCTTCTTCCCCTCTATTCGCGCATGGTCGCCACCGAACCCCTGTCCGAAGCCATGTGGGACGAGATCGGGCTCGATACGAGACCGACCTTCTGCGACGACCGCTACATGGTCATCTACGGTCAACGCACCGAGGATGACCGCATCGCATTCGGCGGCCGCGGGGTGCCGTACCTCTACGGATCGACCATCGACCCGGCGAGCGAGTCTCGCGGCGAGTCGCACCAGTTGGTCCACGAAGCACTCGTCGGACTGTTCCCGGCGCTCGAGGGCGTCGAGATCACCCACCGATGGGGTGGGGTCATGGGTGTGCCCAGGGACTGGGCACCGTTTGTACATCACGATCCGGCCGGCTTCTCCGCCGCCGGTGGTTACATCGGAGAAGGGGTCGCCCCTTCGAACCTCGCCGGCCGCACACTTGCTGAGCTGATCACCAAAACCGACTCCGAGCGGGTGACGCTGCCCTGGGTGGGCGGTCTCCCCCGCCGCTGGGAGCCCGAACCGCTGCGCTGGCTGGGTGTCCGCAGCAGCCGCTGGGTCATGGGCAGGGCCGACGCGGTCGAGGACGGGGGTCGCGAATCGAAGGTCGCCGTCAAGCTCTCGCAGTGGCTCCGGGGCAGTTGATCCAACGGTCTGCGTCAATCACGTTCGACATGTCGAGGCGGGTCACCTGATCAAGGCGCATTCCAACCCTCGGGTCCGCGACCGCCTCACCGACTGAACAAGGGCACTCGAGGAGTACGGCGAACGCAACGTCAGCACCGACCTCGAACCCTGACGAAACACCAGCCGAGACTCCGACTAGTCCTCGGAACCTCGCTGATCGAACCACGATCCGTCGACCTCCCATATCTGTATCTCTCCACGGTCGGCGGGGCGTGGAGCACGCCGCTCGGCAAGCCAGCGCGATGCCGCGATGCCGGCGACCATGCCAAAGAGGTGACCCTCCCACGAGATGGCGTCCTGGGGCACGAGCCCCACGAGCAAGCCGCTGTAGAAACCCAGCACGACCAACGCAGGTGCCATGGCACGGGGGCGACGTTCGAACACCGCGGCTCCGAGAAGGGCACCCAGATAACCGAACACCACCCCACTCGCACCGATGTGATTTCCCGAGCCGGCCAGAGCCCAGGTCAGCACTCCACCGATGAGGATGACAACAACTGTCACCCGGCCCCAGTAGCGCCGGCCGCGAGCAGCGACGAGGCCCCCAAGGGCGAGCAGCGGAACCGAGTTCGAAGCCGCGTGCCCGAAGTCCGAATGCAAAAAGGGAGCCCACAGGATGCCTCCCAATCCCTCGACCTCGCGCGGCCGAATTCCGTGGCGCTGAGCCCAATCGTCGAGAGCCACCGAGTCGATGACCTCGATCGCCCAGATGGCAACAAGGGCGAGCAACAGCAAACCCACGGGAGTCCCAACGGTGCGGCGCAACAATCGGGGCGGGTCCGGATCGGTCGTCACCCCCTCAGGGTGACACGACCGACACTTCGTCGTGCAACGCTGCTCGCCTCGGGCTCGGCGATCTGGATGTTCCGCAGTCACTGCACGCGTAGAAGACGTACACAATCGAGGGGTGGTCGTAGGCTGCGACCATGACCAACACATCGAATCGCCCCGTTCGAATCGGGGTCCAGATCGCCCCTCAGCACGCCTCCTACGAGCAGCTTCGCGACCTCGTCGTCGAACTCGAGACGATGGGCACCGACATCGTGTTCAACTGGGACCACTTCTTCCCGCTCTCCGGCGAGCCCGACGGCCTCCACTTTGAATCGTGGACCATGCTCGCGTCGATCGCCGAGGCGACCAGCCGCATCGAGTTCGGTCCGCTGGTGAACTGCAACACCTACCGCAACCCCGACCTCCAGGCCGACATGGCCCGCACCATCGACCACATCAGCGCCAAGGGCGGAACGGGCCGATTCATCTTCGGCACCGGGTCCGGCTGGTTCGAACGCGACTACTCCGAATACGGCTACACCTTCGGAACCGCGGGCGGCCGCCTCGACGCACTGGCCGAGGACCTGCCGCGCATCCGTTCCCGCTGGGGGCAGCTCAACCCGGCTCCGACCCGCCGAATCCCGATCCTGATCGGTGGCGGGGGCGAGAAGAAGACCCTGCGCCTTGTCGCCGAACACGCCGACATCTGGCACAGCTTCTCGGATCCCGACACCCTCGAGCACAAGCTCGGTGTGTTGGGCAGGCACTGCGCGGACGTCGGGCGCGACCCGAGCGACATCGAGTTGTCGGCCAGCGCATCGGTCCCGTCGGCCGGGACCCTCGACACAGACCAGCTCGAACGCCTCCGCTCGCTCGGTGTCAGCCTGTTCGTGCACGGTATCTCGGCACCCGAGGTCGACTTGGCCAGCGTCGGGGCCTTGCTCTCGTGGCGCGATACCACCAACCGCTAGTGGCCTCAGGGCGCGGTGGCTCGTTCCCGCAGGAACCTGACGTCTGCGACCGTTCCGCCGTCGAGTTCGCGGGCGTACTGGTGACCCGAGTACACCGACGTCGCGATGGTGCCCGGTGCGTAGCAGTCGCCGATACGGGCCACTGAGGTACGACCGTCGAGGGCATGGAACAGGCTGTCGTTCGGCTTGCGTGAAGTGACCATCACGACTCCCCCCGCTTCCACCTCGCGGGTCGAACCCGTGTAGACGCACTCGAGTGAAACCACGCCTTCGCCTATCGCGGCCAAGGTCGTGCCTGTCGATAGACGCACACCCGCTTCGAGAACCCGGGCCTGGATACGGTGCTGTTCATCGGTGTGGGTCGTCCAGGTCGACACCTCGTTGGCGGGTGTGACCAGGGTGACGGCGATGCCCAGTTGGCGCAGCTTCTCTGCGATCACACCTCCGAGGTAGTAGTGGTCGTCGTCGTAGAGCACGACCGGACCTTCGGGAACGGTGCCGGCGAGGATGTCGTCTGCGGTCAACACCGTGTCGCGATCCCAACCCGGTACGGGGTCTTCGAGCCAGCGGCCTGTCCCTTCCTGGCGCCACTTGGCCCCCGTGGCGATGACCACATGGTCGGGGGCGAACTCGAACACCTGCTCTTCGTCCACCGTGCTGCCGGGATACACAACCACGTTGTCGAGCTTGTCGAGCATCGTGAGCCGCCAGTCGCGAACCCTCGCATAGGAGGCCAGGCCCGGCAGCGCCGACTCGAGAGCGACCCGCCCTCCAAGCTCGTTGCGGGCCTCGGTGAGCGTGACGTCGTAGCCACGTTTGCCAAGGGCAACAGCAGCCTCCAGCCCGGCGGGACCAGAACCCACTATCAGGATCCGCGACTCGGACCGCTTTGGCTCGATCCGTTCGGGGTGCCAACCCTTGCGCCACTCCTCACTCATCGTCGGGTTCTGGGTGCAACGGATCGGTGTGCCGGTCTGGTCTCCGGAGTAGCAGATGTTGCAGCCGATGCACTCTCTGATCTCGTCGTCGCGGCCTTCGGCGATCTTGTTCGGAAGGAACGGATCGGCGATCGACGGGCGGGCCGCACCCACAAGGTCGATGGTTCCCTCCCGAACGAGGCGCAACATCGTCTCTGGCGACGTGAAACGCCCAACGCTGACAACCGGCTTGGTGGTGACGTTCTTGACCCACTTCATCGCCTTCTCGAGGCCGGCCTCGGGAACGAACCGGGAGGTGCCCATCTCCCAGGTGTAGTCGTTGACGGTGATATCCCAGAGATCGGGCAACTCGGCCAACATCTCCAGCTGGGCCCGCGGCTCTTCTGTCGTCTGGGCGTCGTCTGTGCCGCCGTCGCTGGCCGAGAAGCGCACGGCCACCGCACACGTGTCGCCGACGGCTTCCTTCGTTTCCTCGATCAGTTCGCGCACCAGTCGAACCCGGTTCTCGAGCGACCCTCCGTACTCGTCGGAGCGCTGGTTGGCCGGCAGCAGGAACTGCCGCAGCAGGTACCAGTGACACGCATAGACGTAGACGATGTCGAAGCCCGCCTGCTGGGCCCGTTTGGCGGCCTCGCGGTGCCAGCGCTTGTACTCGCGGATGTCTTGTTTATCCATTCGGCGGGTCTGCACCGGGTCCCAAACCCCGGCGGGCCTGCTGAACACACCTATGGGCGACTCGCGCGAGTAGTGGTTGGCGCTGGCCGCGCCACCGTGCCACAACTCGACACCCGCCAGCGAGCCGTGTTCGTGGACCTGCTCGACCATCAATGCGTGTGAACGGATGTCCTCGTCGTCCCACAACGTGGCCGACGGAAAAGGATCGTCATCGGAGGATGCGTGGATCGAGCAGTACTCGGTGCAGACCGTGCCCCACCCACCCTCGGCCTTTGTCGCCCTCAGAGAGGCCAGCGTCTGAGGCCGGTTGTACCCGATTCCGGTGCAGTGAGGCACCTGATAGAAGCGGTTCGGGGCGGTGACCGGTCCTATCTGGACCGGTTCAAAAAGGATGTCGAAGCGCGGATCGCGGGGCATTTGGTCCTCCCAGGTGGACAGCTGAATCCTTAGCACATCCACCGAACATGCAACCCATTTCGTTGCCGATTTGAGATCTGCCGTGGATTCCGTTTCCTCGGGTCAATTGCGCGACCGATTCCGACGGTGCAGGATGGCAGGGTCAACAACCGACGAGGACCGTCATGAACACCGAAGCGCCAGCCGTCGCCAATTCCCGAGGGTTCCCCGACCGGGCCAAGGTGGTGATCATCGGCGGCGGCGTGATCGGCACCAGCGTCGCCTATCACCTCACCAAACTCGGCTGGACCGACGTGGTCCTGCTCGAACGCGACCAGCTCACCTCGGGGACCACCTGGCACGCCGCCGGACTGGTCGTGTCGGGTGGCATGACAACCGAAACCCTCGCCTGGATGGCCAAGTACTCGCGAGACCTCTTCGAGGTTCTCGAGGAGGAGACGGGTATGTCCACCGGTTTTCGTCCGGTCGGCTACCTGCAGACCGCAAGCAATCCTCGCCGTCTTGCCAAGCTGCGCCGAGAAGCCGACTTCCTGAAGCTCATGGACATCGAACGCGAGGAGGTCTCCGCGGCCGAGGTCGCCGCGATGTGGCCACAGCTCGACGCAGAAGATGTGCTCGGGGGCTTCTACACGGCAAACGAGGGTCGCGCCGATCCGTACAACGTCGCCCACTCGCTCGCCGCGGGTGCACGACTGGGTGGGGCACGCATCATCCAGGGCACACCGGTCACGGGAATCAACCAACACGATGGCCGGGTCACGGGGGTGGTCACCCCGAAGGGCACGATCGAAGCCGAGTACGTTGTCAACTGCGCCGGGATGTGGGCCCGACAGCTGGGCGCCCTCGCCGGGGTTTCGGTACCGCTGCAGGCAATCGAACACGCCTACCTCATCACCGAACCGTTCGACGACGTGTCGCCCGACCTTCCGATCCTCGAGGACCCCGATCGATTCGCGTACTACCGCGAGGAGACAGGAGGCCTCATGGTCGGCCTGTTCGAACCGGTGGCCGCACCATGGTCGCTAGACACGATCCCCGACGACTTCAGTTTCGGTGAGATCCCGTCGGACTGGGATCGACTCGCCCCATTTCTCGAGTTCGCGATGGAGATCTTGCCAGGGCTCGAGAGTGTTGGCGTTCGCAAGCTGTTCACCGGACCCGAGAGCTTCACCCCCGACAACGGCTACCTGATGGGCGAGGCACCCGAGCTCGACAACTTCTTCGTTGCAGCAGGTTTCAACTCGCTCGGCATTCTCAGCGGCGGCGGGGCCGGCTCGATCATGGCGAGTTGGATCGTCGACGGTGTTCCGCCCATCGACGTGACCGACATCGACATCGCCCGATTGTCACCGTGGCAGACGGGCAAGTCGTATCTGGCCGAGCGCAGCGTCGAGCTGCTGGGACGGCTCCACTCGACCGGATCGTGGCCCCACTCGAGCCCGGCAACAGCGAGGAACATCCGCCGGTCGGTTCTTCACGAACGGCTGGCCGAGTCAGGTGCCCACTTCAGCGAGTCGTCGGGATGGGAGTTGGCGTCGTGGTTCGCTCCTCCCGGTGAACACCCGGAACCGGTTCTCAGCTACGGCCGTCAACCATGGTTCGACTTCCACGCTGCCGAACACCGGGCTGTGCGCGAGGCCGTGGCCCTGTTCGACATGTCGTCGATGTCGAAGTTCCTGGTCCAGGGGGCCGACGCCGAGTTGTTGCTGAACCACATCGGAGGAAACAACGTCTCCGTCCCCGTCGGACAGTGTGTCTACAGCCAGTTCCTGAACCGGCGCGGGACCATCGAAGCAGACGTGACGATCACCCGGCTCGCCGAAGATCGTTTCCTGCTCGTCGTGGCCGAGTTGTTCCACCGTCGGACCGAGGCCATGTTGCGCCGGGCGATCGGCGACACACGTGTTGTTGTCACCGACATCACGTCGGGCTACACCCTGATGACGATCCAGGGCCCGAATTCGCGGGCTCTGCTGGGTGAGATGACCGATGCGGATCTGTCGAATGAAGCCTTCCCGTACTACACGGCACAAGAGATCGGCCTACACCATGGCCACGGCATCGCCCAACGCATGAGCTTCGTCGGCGAACTCGGCTGGGAGCTATTTGTCCCGACCGACTTTTCCCTGGGTGTGTACGACCGCGCGGTCGATCTGGGTCGCGACCACGGCCTCGTGTTGGCAGGTATGGAAACTCTCGAGAGCACCCGAACCGAAGCGGGTCGCCTCGACTACGGGCTCGACATCGAGAACTCGGACTCACCGCTGGAGGCCGGCCTCACCTTCGCCATCGATTTCGACAAGCCGGGCGGGTTCGTCGGCAGGGAGGCACTGCTCGAGCAGCGCAAGAATCGGCCATATCGCTCACGTCTCGTCCAGTTCCTGCTGAGTGACCCAGAGCCACTGCTGCACGGAGAGGAACCGATCCTGCTCGATGGAGAATCTGTCGGATATCTCCGCTCCGGTGCCTACGGCCACACGATGGGTGCAGCTATGGGTTTTGGCTACGTCGAACACGCCGACGGCGTGACCGCCGACCTGGTCAACGGTGGAAACTTCGAGATCGTCGTCGAGAGCGAGCGGTACGAAGCGAGCGCATCCCTGCGAGCCGTATACGACCCGAAGAACCTGCGCCCCCGATCGTGAGACCTTCGGGTTCGGACGGCTTTCGCCAAGGACGTAGCTCCCCCCCACGCGAAGGACTCGCGGACCGACCCCTGTTGTCAGGAGTCGAAGCCGACTCCGAAACGGTCGAGGGTGCGTAGCAGGATCCCCTGTTTGCCGGTCCGGTCGGCCTTTGTGATCGCTCGCCGGGTCGTCTGGATGGCCAACGAGCGCAACGGCTCGGGAGGGAACGGCATGGGTTTGCGACGAACCATCTTCAGGGCGGTGCGCTCGTTCTCCAGCCCGTCGACGAGGTCGAGCGCCACCCTGGCCCCAAATCGGCTGGCACCCACGCCGAGGCCGGTGTAGCCGGCCGCCCAGGCGAGCCGGCCACGGTGACGGGTCCCGAACGCGGCAGCGAACTTCGAGGTTGTCCCGATCGGCCCGGCCCAGCGATGGGTGAACCCGAGCCCTTCCAGTTGGGGGAACGTCTCGAAGAAATGGCGGGCGAGCAGCTCGTACGACGGGAGTTGTTGTTCGTATGAGGATCCCATGCCGTTGCCGAAGAAATAGTTGGCGTCGTATCCGCCCCACAGGATCCGATCGTCTTCGGTGCGCCTGTAGTAGTGAAACTGGTTGCCGGAGTCGTTCAGGCCCTCTCGGCCCTCCCAGCCGATGGCGGCCAACTGCTGGCTCGACAAAGGCTCGGTCATGAGTACGTGGTCGTACACGGGCACGACATAACGACGCATCTGGCGAACCGGCTCGGCCCAGGCGTTGGTCGCCACCACCACCCGGTCGGCCACGACCGAGCCCCGCTCGGTGCTGACGCACAACCTGGAGCCCTGCTCGTCGATGGAGGTGACGCGGCTCTGGTCGTGGATCTTGGTGCCGAGTTCGCGGGCGACCCTTTTGAGACCCCACGCCAGTCGTGCAGGGTCGACGAGGGCCACGGCCCCGTGGCTGGCCAGCCCTCCGAGATAGGTCGCAGAGTTGGCGACGGCTCGAGCCCCCGACTGATCGAGCAGGGTATGGGCGACGCCGTGCCGAGCATATGTGTCGGCCGCCTCTGCCAGATCGGTGACCTGCCAGTCGGCAACGGCCATCGAGACCTCGTCTGCACAAAAGGCGTCGGCATCGATGTTGTGGCGCTCGATCGTGGCGAGGATCGCTTCGAGGTTGTCGGCTCCCAGCCGCTCGAGAACCGCCATGTCGTCGGGCCAGTGGTTCAGGCCGTTCAGGAATCCGTGGGTGAGCGAGGCATCGCAGAAACCACCGTTGCGACTGGATGCGCCGAACCCGCACACCTCGGCCTCGAGCAACACAACACTTCGGCCAGGTTCCGCTTCGAGGGCCTGGACGGCGGTCCACAGGCCGGTGAAACCGCCGCCGACGATGCAGAGGTCGGCTGAGGCCTGCCCGACGAGCGGGTCGAGCGGCTCGGGGGCATCGGGGCGATCACTCCAGAACACGGCCGGCTTGGCCACCGCCGCCAGATGAGCAAAATCGGTCACGGCAACACCACGAACTCGCCGGTGTTCATGCCACGTAGTCCGGGTTGTGCCATGCGATGAGAACCGAGTTGTTCCCCACGGAGGGATCTTCGACGTAGCCGGTCAGCGCACCGTGGGCCGTGAAGCCATTCTGAAGCTGGAATGTGAGGGTGGGGTCGTACAACTCACCAGCCACGACCCTGTCGATGTACTCGTCTGCGCTCATGTTGTCGATGTGGTCGCGGTATCCCGGAAGCACGCCACCGGCGACGATGCCGCGTTTGTTGAATCGACGAACACAGTCCTTGCGCAGCTCGTACAACGCGCGACCGATACCGCGGCCCCGATACTCGGGGTACACCGAGATGTCTGTGCCGTAGTACCAGGGATGATCCATCGAGTGGTTCGACACACCGTCTTCGCCGGTGATGTCGGTCAACCTGTGGTCGGTGTGGTCGAAATCGAACTCGACAAAAAGGCCCAGCCCCATCCCGATGGGGCGCTCACCGTCGAGGACGACAAAATTCCCGTCTGGGAATACGTGCGCCAGCCTCGACAACTCGGCCGCGTCGTACAGGTCGGCTGGATCGATTGTCTCGAACACCGTCAACTCGAGTTCCTCGAGGGCCTCGACATGAACCGGTGCGAGGTTCACATAACGCAACGTCACAGTGCGCATTCTGACCAGCCACACAACGCAAATCAACTGATTCAGTTGCATTGGGGACGTCAGTGTTGTTGAATCCGTCTCGAAAGGGGGGATCAACGATGTCATTCGTCGCCGCAGACACGACTGCCAACAGGACCCTCGGCAAGCTCGCAGACCGCCACCTCTGGGGACACTTCTCCTCTCTGGGTAGCAGCGTGGACGGGATGCCCGTCATCGAACGCGGCGATGGCTGCTACATCTGGGACAACCACGGAAACCGCTATCTCGACGGCCTCGCCGGTCTGTACACGACCCAAGTCGGCCACGGCCGAACCGAACTCGCCCAGGCAGCGGGCTCCCAGGCCAGCCAACTCGGGTTCTTTCCGATCTGGACCTATGCCCACCCGAAGGCCGTCGAACTCGCCGCACGTCTCGCCGAGTTGTCACCTGGCGACCTGAACCGCGTCTTTTTCACCAGCGGTGGATCCGAAGCCGTCGAGTCGGCATGGAAGCTGGCCAGGCAGTACTTCAAGCTGAAGGGTGAACCTCTTCGCACGAAGGTCATCTCGCGCGACCTCAGCTATCACGGCACCACCATGGGCGCCCTGTCCATAACCGGCCTCGCAGCGGTCAAGGGGCCATTCGAACCACTGGTGCCCGGAGCGATCAAGGTCCCCAACACGAACACGTACCGGCGCCCACCGTGGGTCACCGACGACACCTACTACGCCGAGGAGATCGAACAGGCCATCCTGCGCGAAGGGCCCGAGACCATCGCTGCCGTATTCCTGGAACCCGTCCAGAACGCCGGTGGCTGTTTCACACCACCAGAGGGATATTTCGCGCGGGTCCGCGAGATCTGTGACACCCACGGCGTGCTGTTGGTGTCCGATGAGGTGATCTGTGCCTTTGGACGCTTGGGTCACTGGTTCGGCAGCCAGCGCCTCGGCTACCAGCCCGACATCATCACAAGCGCCAAAGGGATCACCTCTGGCTACGCCCCTCTCGGCGCCATGCTCGTCAGCGACCGCATCGCCGAACCGTTCGCCGACACCGACGAACCGTTCCTCCACGGCTACACCTTCGCCGGTCATCCGGTCAGCTGTGCGGTGGCACTCGCCAACCTCGACCTCTTCGAAAAAGAGGACCTGCTCACAAACGTGCTCACCAACGAGGACACGTTCCGGGCTGCCCTCGACGACCTCAAGGATCTGCCAATCGTCGGAGACGTCAGGGGAATGGGCTACTTCTACGGAATCGAGCTGGTGAAGGACCGCGATACCAAGGAGACCTTCACCAACGATGAAGCCCACCATCTCCTCCGCAGTTTCCTCAGCAATCGTATGGCCGAACTCGGCCTCATCTGTCGAGCCGACAGCCGCGGCGAGCCCGTCATCCAGTTGTCGCCGCCACTCATCGCAGGCGCAGCCGAGTTCGAGGTAATGAACGCAGTGCTGCGC
>JAAETH010000620.1 GCA_024228575.1 Actinomycetes bacterium | reverse complement strand
TCGCGCCGTCCTCGGCGTCTCGCATGTCGTCCTCGCAGACAGCGGCTCGGCCGACGAGCGCTTGCTGCTCGCCATCCAAAAGCCCGAGGTCACCGACGTCGGGCTCAACTCGGTGCGTGTTGGGTGTCATCTCGTTGGGTGGTTGCGTGGTTGCGTGGTTGCGTGGTTGCGTGGTTGCGTGGTTGCGTGGTTGCTCGGTTGTCGGCGATGCTCTCGATGTTGTCCACATCATAATTTGTTTCGTACGCTGTCGCCTCACTTCCCGCCGCTCGCCTGCCACTCCCGTCACCACAGCTCAAGGTCGGGTTCCGCACCGGCCCGAACGGCTTCAGTTTCGACTACACGGTGGCCTGCTACGCTCAGGACACGGTCAACTGCGGCGGCGTCCTCGGGGGCACCACCGCGCCCATTGACTCGGTCAGTGGACCGCTCCCTCGCGACTACTCGAGCGTCGTGGCGGATATGACGGTGCGTGGTTGACTGATCATCTGACTGGCCTGTTGGCTGCCCGACTGGCCAGCATGGTCGGGCGCCGGCGGTGCTTGACCTCGTCCCAGACGCATCCCTCTCCCCTCACTGCCCCGAACGACGCTCGCATCCCGTTGCAGATCCCTGACAACACGGCCGTGGATTGCTTCATCACCGTGGGCGGCGGGCCGCTGGACGTGGCGTCCAAGTGCCAGTTGGCTGGCTCTGCCACGACCGACCCGGTGCGTGGCTATTTCTCTGGTGCACTATGCGCGAGCACCCCACGGCTCGAATCTCACCTGACAATGATTGGCCACCTCTGTAGTTGTTTTACCTCGCCGACAACGGCGTCACCGTGCTCTGTCCCGAGGCTGCAGTGGGCGACGCTCGTGAGGTGAACGGCGTCTTGTACACCAAGCGCGATCGGGCTGCTCTGGATGCGTTGGTTGCTGCCACTCCCACGGACGAAGTTGAGCTCGCCAGGTCGTGCACGACGGGTGTGACGGACCTGTCTGAGCTGTTCGGTGATTCTGGTAGCTCGAAGGTTTCGGACCCTACAACGTTCAACCCAGACCTGTCGAGCTGGGACACGAGCTCGGTGACGGACATGAACGGCATGTTCGGGGTACGTGATCCTCCATCCCGCGTGTTGCTG
>JAAETH010000619.1 GCA_024228575.1 Actinomycetes bacterium | reverse complement strand
TGCCTCGGTCGTTGACGATGGTGATGGGACCGAGGTGGGGTCTTCGGTCCCGGTGTCCGGGAGCGACGATGACAGCGATCCGTCTGGATCGGTGCCCGTCAGTGGTGGGGGTGGCGTCGAAGCCGAGGCGCCGTTGTGGTTCGAGCCGGGTAGTGAGTTTTCGTTGTCTGGGTCTGACTATCGGTTGGCGATCCGGTCCGGGGAAACCCGCACCGCGGGTTTGACGTTTGTGAGCTACTCACCTGTTGATGTGACCTACCCGCTGTACTGGATTCTCGGGGATCTCCCGGCGGGGGTGTCGGTGGTGTCGGTGTTGCCGGAGTCGGTTCTGGTTCCTGCTGGTGAGACGGTGGTTGTCCCTGTTGAGTTGGCGGCGGCTGCGAACGCGGACCCGACTGGGGTCGCAAGGCGCATGTCGGTGGTGGCACTGCACCCGACACTGCCTGGTGGTCACGACCCAGCCGGGGGCTCGATCTTGGTGCAGGTGGTTGAATCCACCGCGGTGATTGGTCCGGTGTTGGGTAGTGATCTGGCGGTTGTGTCGGGCGGTGAGGTCACCGTGTGGGATGTGTTGGCCAATGACGCTGGCGGTGACAACGAGTTGGATCCTGGTTCGGTGAGCATTGTCAGCCAACCGGAGCGTGGGCTCTTGGTAGCGAATCCGGATGGCACGATCAGTGTTGATGTCACCGGAATAGGGCCTGTGTCGACCTGGTTGTATGACGGCAAGTATGAGGTGTGTGACATCGCCGGCCATTGCGCCACCACCGACATCGCCATCGAGACCACCACTGGGTAGCTGAATTCAGTCCACCTAACGAGAGGGCCAATCCACCGAGCTCGATTTCGCGCTCGATCCTGGATACGGCAGGCACGAGAACATCGAGTGTCTTGTCGAGGAGCTACCGGAGGTGTGGCCGGCCCGCTGGGACCTGTACCCGCCGGGGCCAGCCACATAGGGGTTGGCTACCGGTGTCCGAGCTGCTGGAACAGCCCGCGGCCACCACCCCTGTGAGAAGAACGAGCAGCCACCGCATCACCTGACAAGGATCGCACCCGGAGTCACCGCTGACCTTTCGGTCTGCCCGCTCCCGGCGGTCGGGGGCACCAGTCGAGCGGGATATTGGGCGACCATTAGGGGATGCCTTGATGCGTTGCAGATGGGCCCCTGTTCAGGTGGAGCCGTCCACGAGTAGCACGGGGATCAGCGCTGGCGAAGATCGCGTTTGAATAGAAGCTGGCCTTCGACCTCGCCGTACTGCTCGAAGCCGGCTCGATGGGCGACACCGATCGACGGCTCATTCGCTGGGTCGATCAACAGCGTGGCGGTGGCGACCGTCGGGTCTTCTGCGATCCATTCGATCAGTAGACCGAGTGCTTGAACGGCATAGCCGCGGCCGCGATGGTTCGGGAAGGTGTTGTACCCGATGTTCACCTCGCCGCCTGCGAGCCATGCGCGTTCGACGTCATAGTCGATCCAGCCGACGATCTGATTGTCTGGGTTGAGCACGATTGCGGTTGGCTCAGGGTTGGGTGAGCCTTCACCGATGAATCGTCGGAACTC
>JAAETH010000618.1 GCA_024228575.1 Actinomycetes bacterium | reverse complement strand
TTGAACGCAGCCAGAGCGGCAGCGCCGAGGATCAGTCCCGAAATCATGTTCCAGACCTGCTGATCGGACTCGATGTCGTCGTACAGAACCCTGACGGCGTACTCCTCGTCGTAGGTGGTTGCGGTGTAGCTGAGACCACTCTCGTCGAGGACGGCACCGATCTGGCTGATCACCGCTTCGGAATCGGCCCCGTCGGCCAAACGAACGACCAGGTCGTTCACCTGGCCCTCGCGTCCGACCAATGCCTGGAGATCGGCCTTGTGCAGGTACACGGGAGCCAGCTCGCCGAGTGAGAAGAGCGCTCCGGGAGGTCCCTCGTAGTAGTAGTCCTCGGGAATCACACCGAGGCCGGAGTACGCGAGTTCACGGCCACCCGCTACCAGGAGTGTCCCAGCGGTGTCCATCCCGACCGCGTCGGCGAACTTGACCTCCACGATCGCCTCCGCGGCGGCAGCCACTCCTGCGACGGGGGCCGAGCCATCCCTCACCCATAGACGATCGACGGCCACATCGGACGACAGGTCCATGCCGACCAGACGGGCCGCAACGAGCGTGCCCGCACCCTCGACAGCCGGTGTCGTGTCAATCTGGCTGTCCACCACCAAGCGCTCTTCGACCACTTCGACCGCGTCGGCTACCCCGCTGGAGGAGACAGCCTCGACGAGCGATCCTTCGGGGGCGAAGGTGCCAGGGCTCAGCTCGAAACGAACGTCGTGCAGGTACAGGGCGGCGAAACTGGCGTCGTTCGAGAGACGCCGCCACGTCGCCGTGCTGCCCAGACCCGCAAACACGCCGGTGCCGATGGCGAGAACCAGGCCGATCGCAACCACGGCCAGCCATTGCCCTTTCAGGTCGCGCCAAGCCCATCGAAACCACATCGATGTGCCGTTGCGTTGAGACGAGTTGCCGTTCACCACTGCAACTCTTCTATGGAGGAGCGGCCTCCCTCGGGCGGCCCGTCGGAAAGGACCTTCCCGGACGATAGCTCGATGACCCTGTCGGCAATCCGCGAAATCTCGCGGTTGTGGGTGACCACCAGCACCGTCATGCCCTCGGCCGCCTGGGCCGCCAACACCTCAAGAATCTGCACCCCGGTACGGAAATCGAGTTCGCCCGTGGGTTCGTCGGCCAACAGGATCGGGTTGCCCGTGGCGAGAGCCCGAGCGATCGCAACACGTTGCTGTTCGCCACCCGACAGCTGATGGGGAAAGTGATCGGCGCGATCCTGCAGTGCAACCTGGGCCAGCGCCCTGAGTGTTCGGTCAGCACCTTCGGACGCGCCCGCGGCATCGGCTCCGAAACGAACGTTCTCTCTGGCGGTCAGACCTGCGAACAGGTTGAACGTCTGGAACACGAAGCTGACTGAATGGCGTCGCAGCTTCTCGCGAACCGTTTTCGACGCGCCGTCCACACGTTCGCCGTTCACGGAGATCGACCCATCGGTCGGCGTGTCGAGAGCTCCGATCATGTTGAGCAGGGTCGTCTTGCCACATCCAGATGGCCCCAGGATGACAACGAAGGAACCCGGTTCGATCACGATCGACACTCCGTCGAGAGCCGTCACCGTGGTACCACCAACGTCGTAACGTTTGGTGACGCCCACAAGCTCGATCCGGTTCGCGCTCGACAAGTCCGCCATGGAACGATCATGGCGCGTCCCCCCGGGCCAGGGTCAGAGCCCAAGGACATGTTCCCGCACCGAGCTCGCAGAGCGGTACCGTCTCGAATGTGAAAGCTCCCCCGTTCGAGTACCACCGGCCCTCCTCGTTGGACGAGGCACTCGGCCTGCTGGCCGAATTGGACGAGGCCAAGATCCTCGCCGGCGGCCAGAGTCTGCTCCCCCTCATGTCCCTGCGATTGGGTCGACCCGAACACGTCGTCGACATCGGCGACCTGGGGATCCTCGACAGTCTTGTGGTCGAACCCGACGGATCGGTTCGTGTCGGCGCACTCGTCACCCATCGACAGGTCGAGACAAGTGCCGAAGTCGCCGCCCACGCTCCCTTGTTGCACGCCGCGGCACCAATGATCGGACACCGACCCATCCGGACACGCGGCACGGTGTGTGGCAGTATCGCCCACGCAGACCCAGCGGCCGAGATGCCTGCGGTGGCGCTCGCCTGCAACGCGGCAATCACAGCCGTCTCGAGCAGGGCTGCGCGCGAGATCGCTGCCGCCGACTTCTTCGAGGGTTACCTCCAGACGGTGATCGAGCCTGACGAGATCGTGACCCGGGTCCAGTTCGGGCCGTGGCCCCGACACCGAAGGGGTGCTGTCGTCGAGCAGAGTCGGCGAAGCGGCGACTACGCGATCATCGGCCTCGCGTGCTGGTTGGACATCGAGGACAACACGATCACCGATGCCGCACTGTCGTTCTTCGGGGTGTCCGACACCCCGATTCGGGTGGCCGAAGCAGAAGACGTTCTACGGGGCCAGGCACCCACCCAGTCGACGTTCTCTGCCGCCGGCAGGACGGCTGCCGGTGTGCTGCGCCCGACCTCAGACATCCACGCAAGCGCAAACTATCGTCGCCATCTGGCTGCGGTGCTGACAGAACGCGGGCTCGCAAAGGCGACCGCTGAAAGCGGTGAAACACGATGAGCGAACCCACGGTCATCACGATGCTGATCAACGGAGCACCCGCCACCATCGAGGTCGAGCCTCGCACATCGTTGGCCGACCTGATTCGAGAGGAGCTCGGGCTCACCGGAACCCATCTCGGTTGTGAACACGGGGTCTGTGGAGCCTGCACGATTCTTGTCGACGGCGAACCCGTCCGCTCCTGTCTGATGCTCGGAGTTCAGGCCGACGGCAAGAACATCACCACCATCGAGGGTCTGGCGGACCCGATCAGCGGCGAGATGCACCCGATCCAGAAGGGGATGCACGAAGCCCATGGATTCCAGTGCTCGTTCTGCGCCCCGGGCTTCTTGATGAGCGCTGTCGCTCTCCTCGAGGACAACCCAAACCCGACCCGGGACCAGATCCGTGAAGAGCTGGGCGGCAACGTGTGCCGCTGCACCGGCTACAAGACGATCCTCGACGGTGTGGAGGCCGCAGTGTCGATCAAGAGTGGTGACAACACCTCCAGTACGAATCTGGCTGCGGAGGTCGACCGATGAGGCTCGTCGGCCAGAGCGTCAAACGTGTCGAGGACGATCGCCTGCTGCGTGGCACTGGCCGCTACGTGGCCGACGTCAACCCACCAGGGGTGCTGCACGCCGTGTTCGTGCGCAGCACGTTTGCCCATGCCCGCATCGTTTCCATCGACGCTGCAGCGGCCGGCCGCTCGCCAGGTGTTGTGAGGATCTACACGGGTGCCGAGATCAACGCCATGTCGTATCCGATGTTGCCGATGCTCATGTTGCCCGATCTGTACACACCGTTGGTCAAGGCGCTGAGCGACGACAAGGTTCGTATGGTCGGCGATCCCGTCGCGGTGGTTCTGGCCAACAGCCGGGCCGAAGCCGAGGACGCGGCCGAACTGGTCGAGGTCGAATACGACCCCCTCGACGCCGTGCCCGACATCGCCACCGGTCTGCGGTCCGATTCGGCTCAGCTGTGGGAAAAGGCCGACGGCAACGTCCTGTACGACCACGCAGACACCTTCGGCGAGGTCGACGCCGTGTTTGCGTCGGCCGACCGTGTCATCACCGAACGTTTCAGTTCCCACCGCCAGTCGAACCAGCCGATCGAGACCCGCGGGACGGTCATCGAGGTGGACCCGGTCACCGGTCATCTCACGGTGCACGGAGCAACCCAGACCAGCCACATGTTGCGCTGGGGCATCGCGGCCTATGCGGGAAAGCGCCGAATACGAGAATCGCTGAAGTCGCTCGCCACAAAGAAGGAGCGTCGGGCGGCCTTCCTCACCGCAGCGAAGAAGTTCACGACCGACAACGCGGATGCACTGAAACAGTCCGACAATGCCGGTGCGGCACACCAGATCAAGCGTGACAAATCAACCCTGCTGCACATGAACCGCATGGGTCTCGAGCTCCTCGGTCAGGAGGACTTCCCCACCGTGGTCGCCCAGGACATAGGTGGTGGCTTCGGGGCCAAGGGCGCAGTGGCCCGCGAGGACATCGCCCTGGCGACGGCGGCGATCGACCTGGGTCGTTCGGTGAAGTGGATCGAGGACAGGATCGAGAACCTGACCGACGGGGGTCACGCACGCGAGGAGGACATCGAGATCTCGATCGCCGTCGACGACGACGGAACCATGCGGGGCATGAAGGTCGACCTCGTCATCGACCACGGCGCCTACCCCGCCTGGCCGATCGGAGCATCCCTCGCCAGTGCGATCATGAAGGTCATGTTCCCGGGTGCATATCGTTTCGAGGCGTTCTCGATGCGCTCCCGTCTCGTCGCCACGAACAAGGGCAAGTACGTCGCATATCGAGGCCCTTGGGCCAACGAGACCTGGGCACGAGAACGTATCATCGATGTTGTGGCCCGCGAGCTGAGGATGTCACCGGCCGAGATCCGGCTGAAGAACATGTACGGACCAGAGGACATGCCTGCGGCAATGCTCACCGGCCCGACCCTCGACGAGACCATGTCGACCAGGGCGACGCTCGAACGGGCGATCGAGCTGATCGACCGTGACGAGTTGGCTTCGTTGAAGGCCGACGCCGAGGCGAATGGCAGGCGGCTCGGGCTCGGTCTGGCCTGCTACCACGAGGCGGCGCCCGGTCCCCCCAACTACAACGACGCGATCAGCCCCGGCAGTGGAGCGCTATCCAACGAAACCGCCCGCACAGTGGTCGAGTCCGATGGCTCCATCATCGCCTACACCTCACAAATGCCCCACGGCCAGAGTCACGAAACCACCTACGCCCAGGTCGTCGCCGACGAGATGGGTGTAGGTATCGACGATGTGAAGCTGGTGTGGGGAAACACCGACAAAACACCGTTCAGTGCGCTGGGCACCGGCGGCTCGAGGGGTGGCCCGTTGGGCGGTGGCGCGATCAAGTACGCGTCGCGTGAGGTGCGCCGGCTGGTCGCCGAGAAGGCTGCCTCGATGCTCGAGGCCTCGGTCGACGACATCGAGATCGTCGACGGGAACATCCACGTTGCGGGTGTTCCCTCGCGCGGCCTCACCTACGGCGAGGTCGCCGGAGCTGTGGCAACCCTCGACGGCGAGGCGTTCTCACACAACCAGGACTACAGGGGAAAGGGCGACGGCGGCTGGTCGTGTGCCACCCACGTGTGTATGGTCGACATCGATCTCGAGACCGGCACGGTTCAGATCCCCAGGTACTTCGTTGTCGAAGACTGTGGGCCGATCATCAACCCTGCCATCGTCGACGGTCAGGTTCGTGGTGGGGTCGCCCAGGGAATCGGCGCAGTCCTCTACGAGAGCGCCGTGTTCGACACGGAGGCCAACCCTCAAACGACCACCTACATGGACTATCTGATGCCGTCGGCGACCGAGATCCCCGAGATCGAAGTCCATCATCTCGAAACACTGTCTCCGGGTGGCGAGAACGATTTCCGAGGTGTCGGCGAGGGCGGCATGATCGGTGCCCCTGCCGCTATCACGAACGCCATCGAACACGCATTGGCACCACTCGGTGCCAAGGTCACGGACCAATACCTACCCCCGACAAAGATCCTCGAGCTCGCCGGCATCATCGATCCCGACCGATCCAGCGGGTCGTCGTGACGTTGGTCCCTTGTCTGTCCGCGTTTCCGAGGCGACCATTTGGGTAGAGGCCAGCGAAGGGGATGGCATGTACGAACGAGTGTTGGTACCGATTGATGGATCGTTTCGTGGTGATGTGGCACTCGAATATGCATCCCGAATTGCCGCCTTGTCAGGGGCACCCATGGACGTGCTCAAGCTCGTCGAATCCGTCGACGGAGACCTGCGCGTCCAGACGACATCTGAGAAGCAGATAGCCGACATCATCATCCGCGAGAGCACGGTCACCCGCACCGTTCGCGCCGCCGCCGGCGACGAGATCGCCAGCGAATCCCGGGCCGAACCGAACACCCTCGTGGTCATGGCCACAGCGGCTCGCGGCAGGCTTGCGGGCCTGGTGGGCAGTGTGGCCGAAGACGTGCTCGCGTCCATCGCCACGCCGGTCCTACTCGTGGGGCCAGATGTCGAGATGCCCACGGACGAATGGCCGAGCGACGAGATGTTCGTTTGCACCGATAGCTCTCATTACTCCGAACAGATCGTCGGACCAGCGACCCAGATGTGCAAGGTCACCGGGCTGCACCCATGGATCATCTCGGTCGGCGATCCCAAACTCTCTGACGCCGCACACGAATCGAACCATGTGTCGCGGCTGGCCAAAGACATGACCCGCGACCTGGGCCGCACAGTCGATTTCGACACATTGCACGCGACCCATATCGCCGAAGAGATAGCCGACTACGCAAACCGCCACGATGGTGCAATGATCGCCATGGTCACCCACAGTCGCACCGGGTTCGCTCGTCTGAAGGAAGGCAGCGTCGCGATGCACGTGGTCCACGACGCCACCAGCCCGGTCCTCGTTGTGCATCCCATCGAATAACACCCCTCGACCCCGGCGTGTGCTGCGGTACCCAGAACGTCGAGCTACGTATTGTCGAGTTCGTCTGGGTCGGGTGTGTCCGCTGCGTCGGTCACGGGTTCGCCCGATGCCTGAAGCGGATTCCAGCCAAACACACCGGCCGCCTGGGTCCATGCCCCGTAGAACTCGTTGAGGGTCTCGGTCGCTGCCGCCAGCCGGTCGGCCGAGGCACTCATGCGGTCGAGGCGTTCGGACATCTCGGCCACCATCTCACGATGTGTGTCGATGTCGTCCTGGAGATTCTTGACCTGGGTCACAGGGGGCCCGAACGACTCGATCAGATCCTGCATGGCCTGTAGTTGTTCGCGGGGCAACATCAACTTGCGAAGATTGTCCACGAGAGCCTTCTGCTGCTCGACGGGTAGGGCGAACCTGGCGATCGTCTCCTGCACCTTGCTCAGCGATTCCTGTGCTGCCATCAGCCGCTTGAACAGGTCGCCTGGATTAGTAGCTGCCATTTCGTCCCCTCGATCCGAACCTAGAACACCGTGTAGCCGCCATCGACGACCACCTCCTGGCCCGTGTGATAGGTGATGGTCGGATCGGCGAGAAAGGCACCGATCTCTTTGAACTCGTTCGGTTCGGCCCAGCGCCGTACCGGTGTGCGCTTGACCGTGGCATCACGGAAGATGTCGTTCTCGTAGCCGCCAGACGCAAGATCGGTGATGGTCCAGCCAGGCACCAGCGAGTTGACCCGGATCCGATAGCGGGCCAACCCGACGGCGAGCGACCTGACCAGACCGTTCACCGCTGTCTTGGCGGCACCATATGCGTCGTTGCCCGCAGCTCCATGGATCGCCGATGTCGAAGAGACAGCCACGAGACTGCCCCCCTCACCCTGATCGACCAGGTGGCGGCCGGCCTCTCGCAACGTCAGGAACACACCATCGAGGTTGATCCGCATCACCTCGCGCCACTCGGCGAGGCTCGTTTCGAGAAACGTCTTGCCGAACCCACCCCGACCGGCGTTGGCGAAACAGCCGTCGATGCGCCCGAAATCGTCTCGCGAACGAGTCATGCTCTCGACGATCTGCTGCTCGTCCCCCACATCACAAACATAGGCTCTGGCCTCGGCTCCGAGCACCCGCAGCTTCTCGACCGCCGCGGCATTCTTGGTCTCGTTGCGACCCCATATCGCAAGCGACCCGCCAGACGCGGCGATGCCCTCGGCCATGCCGAGGCCAATACCCCCGTTTCCGCCGGTGACGACGAAGACCTTGCCGCTCAGATCGATCATGTTTACCTCCGTCAAGAAGGGTAGGCCTACATTCGACTCATGGCAGACACGTGGACCAGAGTTCGATACGACCAGCCATTGCCGGCGGTGGCGCGAATAACTCTCGCGCGCTCCGAGGCCGCCAATGCCCAGGACTACACGATGCTCAGCGAGCTGAATGAAGCCTTCGACGCGGCTGCCCAGGACGAGACCGTTCGTGTCATCGTGCTGGCTGCCGATGGAAACCACTTCTCGTCTGGCCACGACCTGAGAGGCCCGAGCAGCATCGACGACCTACCGACAATAGGTACCCAGTGCCACTTCGGCGCCGGGGGCGCGGAGGGCTACATGGCCAAGGAAGCCGAGATGTACGTCGGGTTGTGCTGGAGGTGGCGCAACATCCCCAAGCCGACAATTGCATCGGTGCAAGGCAAGGTCATCGCAGGCGGGTTGATGCTGGTGTGGCCGATGGATCTGATCGTGTGCTCCGACGATGCCAGCTTCTCCGACCCGGTCGTGGCCTTTGGAGTGAACGGTCACGAGTACTTCGTTCACCCATACGAGGCCGGGGCCCGCCTCGCCAAGGACATGTTGTTCACGGGCCGCTCGATCGGAGCCGAAGAAGCCTTGCAGCACGGCATGGTCAACCGGGTGGTTCCCCGCGACCAACTCGAGTCGGCAACACTCGACCTGGCCGAGCACATCTCGAAACGGCCGATGTTCGGCCTGACCCTCGCCAAGCAGTCGGTCAACAACTCACTCGAAGCGATGGGCATGTATACGTCGATCCAGTCCGCGTTCGGGCTGCACCATGTGGGTCACAGCCACAATCGTCTGATGTTCGACGACAGCCTGGTCGACCCTGCGGGGATACAGGTCATCCGCGACGAGGCCTGAGTGGGTTCAGACGGTTGGCGACACCAGGGTTCGACCGACCATCCCGCCGGCGAGGATGCGATCCAGTTCTACGCCGAGAGCGTCGAATCCCACGACTGTGGGTGCCGGTCCGTCGAGTTGTGCGGGCCTGAGGTCGGTTGAGATCCGCTGCCAGACAGGGATGCGCTGCTCGATCGGGTTCATCACACTGTCGATGCCGGCCAGGGTGACACCGCGCAAGATGAACGGCAACACCGTTGTGGGTAGAGCAGCTCCCCCGGTCAGACCAGACGCCGCAACCGTGCCGCCGTAGCGTGTGGTCCGCAGAGCATACGCGAGGGTGTTTCCGCCGACGCAGTCGACACAACCCGCCCATCGCTCCGACTCGAGTGGCCGCTTCGACTCGGCCGAGGTCTCTTCACGTCCGACGACCTCGGCGGCACCCAGGTCGCGAAGCCAGCCGACCTGGTCCGCCTTGCCAGAGCTCGCCACGATCTCGTAGCCACGTTTGGCGAGCATGCCAACCGCCATCGAGCCAACGCCACCGGTTGCCCCGGTGACGAGAACTGGTCCGTCACCTGGCGTCAGGCCGTGGGACTCGAGTGCCTCGACCGACAGCGCCGCCGTGTATCCCGCTGTTCCGACCAGCATGGCCTGCATGGCGTTCAACCCATCGGGCATGGGAACGACCCATCCCGACGGGACCCGTGCATACCTGGCATACCCGCCGTGGTGTGCCACACCGATGTCGTACCCGTGGGCGATGACCCGATCGCCGGCCACGAAACCCCCGCCGTCTTGCACGACCGTTCCCGCGAGGTCAACTCCGGGGATCAGTGGATCTATGCGAGCGACTCGACCAGCCTCGGTCGAGGCGAGCCCGTCCTTGTAGTTGATTCCCGAGTACTCGACCTCGACCAGGACATCACCGTCGGGGAGATCGTCGACCGTCAGGTCCTCGACCCGCTGGGTCCAGACATCGTCGACCTTGCCTACGAGGAAAGCTGAGAAAGAATCCATGAGGTTCAACGTATCGCCTGGGAGCGTGCCGAAGTGAAGCCGGTCCGAATGACACCCACCCAGATTGCCCCCTAACCCTCAAGTCATGATTGAGCTCCATGCCACCTGTCCAGGTCAGGATGGGTTTTGAGCATCATGTCTCGATCGATAGTTGATGCCTCATCCTTTGTCAGAACTCACTTTGAAGGCTCAGGGCCAAACCCGAGCCGGCGACGGTGAGAAGGGCTACGACCAGCCACATGGTTCCGTACCCGTGGTGCTCGATGATCCATCCGGTCACGAGCGGAGCGCTGAACACACCGATGTAGACGCCCATCTGTGTGATGCCGGACGCCGCTGCCGAGGCGGCTCCGTTGGCGCGCACGATTCCGAAGTTCGTGAAGATCGGCCATACCCACCCGCTGCCAAACGCGACCAGAGTCGCCACGACGTGGATCGAGGGCACACCGACCGCCAGTCCGGCCAGTCCGAACGAGCCGATGAAGGCGAGGATGGCACCGGCTCGAAATGGCGACGTCCCCATCGTGTCGAGACGGAACCCGAAGAAGAGTCGCATGACAATTCCCGCCGCCGCGCCACCGCTCAGGAGGAGTCCGGCCGCTCCCTCGCTCATGCCCGCGTCGACGCCAGAGCTCACCAGCCACGAGTTGGTCGAACCCGCCGCGAAAGCGAGCAGTGTTCCCGTCAGTGCGGCGACGATGAGGGAACGTCGCGAGGTCACAGGTCGCATCCGACGTCGCTCGACCCGATCTGGGTCGGGCGCCCCGATTATCAGCACAAGGGAAGCAGCGGCCACTCCCGCACCGAACACATAGGCCCACCGCCAGCCGACGGTCAGGGCAAACGTCGGGACCATCAGGCCACACAGAAGCGACGCCGTCGGCATCCCCGATTGTTTGAGGGCCACCGCAAGGCCGAGGCGCGGCAGCCGGGCCTGGGCCAGAAACAGGTTCACGGCGGTCTGGTTCGCCGCGTTGCACAAGCCGGCGACCACGAGGAGCGCCACCACGGCCGCAAATGTGGTGGCAAACGCCGCAATTGACAACTGGGCTGCGATCGAGACCACCAGTGCACCGGCAACCTGGCGGCGTGCTCCGACCCTCTGGGCGATGCGACCGAGCAGTACGGACCCCACGGTTGCAGACAAGAAGAAGCTCCCGAGCCCCCAGCCGTACACCGCCTCCGACACACCAAACTCTTCTCGGGCCTGAACGGCGACCGCCCCGATGAGAAAACCGGGAAACACCGCCGAGATGGTCGACATTATCGACGCGACCAATACTCGCCTGTCGCCGCGGTCCTCTGCTGGGAAGGACGCGCCGATCACCGGTAGATGATGTCACGAGGGCAAGGGACGGACCGAATGGCATCGTTCATCTGGCTCGAGAGAGGCAGCGAGGTTCGCCATCCGGCCTGAGCGGTCCCACCTCATCACTCGCGAGGACAGCCCGACGAGGAGGTGGGGGTCGTGCTCCTGTGCTATGACGGGTCAGTCCTTCACAGACCGGAGCGAACCGATGCAAATCCCAGACGCAACAGCCCTGGCCGAACTCGTTCGGGATGGCAAGGCTTCACCTGCCGAGTTGGTCGACGAAGCCATCACACGAATCGAGTCCACCAATCCCACCATCAACGCTGTCATCCACCCCCGCTTCGAAGCTGCCAGAGACGAAGCCGCCGGCGGCCTCGTCGACGGGCCGTTCCGTGGCGTGCCGATGTTGGTGAAGGACCTGAACTGCGCAATCGCCGGAGAACCCCACCACATGGGCTGCAAGGCGTTGAAGGAAGCGGGCTTCATTGCACCGATCGACTCGTTCCTGTATCGGCGATTCCAGAAGCTGGGCCTCGTCACACTCGGGCGCACCAACACACCAGAGTTCGGTTCGACTATCACCACCGAACCAGAGGCGTACGGCCCGAGCCGCAACCCGTGGAACACCGACCACTCGACCGGCGGGTCGAGCGGTGGTTCGGCCGCTGCGGTGGCTGCAGGTCTTGTCCCCATCGCCCACGCAAACGACGGCGGGGGCTCTATTCGGATTCCCGCAAGTGAGTGTGGTCTGGTCGGCCTCAAGCCGACGCGAGGCCGGGTTTCCCAGGGCCCCGACATCGGCGAGGCGTGGGCCGGATCCACCATCGACGGTGTGGTGACCCGATCGGTACGCGATACCGCGACGGCGCTCGACGGGATCAGCGGCCCCGAGCCCGGCGATCCCTACTACGCCGCTCCCCCACTTCGCCCGTTCGCATCCGAGGTGGGCGTCGACCCAGGACGCTTGAAGATCGGCATCGCTCCGACCGCTCCGCACGGAACCAGCCACGACGAGTGCATCGCTGCTGTCGAGGCCGCGGGGTCGCTGCTCGAGGACCTGGGCCACGCGGTCGAGATCGCGCAGCCTGCAGCGTTGTCAGAGGAGGCGCTGACCGAAAACTTCCTCACCGTTCTGGCGGCCTCGACGGCGGCCGACTTCCACAACCTGGCCGCGGCGATCGGTCGGCCTCTCGAAGCCGACGATGTCGAGCCGGGCAACTGGTTCTTCGCCGAGATGGGGCGCGCTGTCACGGGCGAGCAATACCTGCTGAGCGTGCAATGGACCCACGCGTGGCAGCGCCGCATGGCCTCGTGGTGGGCTCACGACGGATTCGACATCCTGGTCACACCTACACTCGCCGTGCCCCCACCCCCAATCGGGTGGCTCAGCGACCCCGAACTCGGCTTCGGACGGGTCCAAGAGATCATGTTGTTCACCGCCCAGTTCAACGTGACCGGCCAGCCGGCGGTGTCGCTCCCTCTTCATCAAACGGCCGACGGCCTGCCGGTCGGCGTCCAGTTCGTCGGGCCCTACGCAGGCGAGGATCTGCTGATCCGGCTGGCATCACAGCTCGAGGATGCTGCGCCGTGGGCGGATCGGATCCCACCGCTGTGGGCCGCCGGCTGAGACGAACTCGAGCCTCTCCCCAACTGGCCCACGAGCGACGGTCTACAACACCAGTCGAACCGGATCGGTCATGGCCACAAGCACATCGCGCCCACCCTCATAAGGCTCTCGGCTGTGAGCCGTCCCGATGTTGTCGACCAACAAGAGGTCGCCGGCCTGCATCGGTTCCTCGACAGTGATCGCGTCGTAGGCGTCGTTGATGGCCTTGACGACGTCCTCTCCGATCGGATCGCCGTTGCCGAATCTCGTGTTGAACGGAAGGCCGTCCTCGCCGTACACGTCGATCATGAACTCGCGGACTTCCTTCTTCATGGTCCACTCGCTCAAGAAGGCGATCTGGTTGAACCAGCAGCGTTGCCTCGTAATCGGATGGTTCACGACGGCTGGCCTGCACTGCCTGGTCAGCAGACCTCCGTCGGGCTGCCATTCGAACTCGATGCTGTTGGCCATGCAATAGCTGTCGATCCCGGACCGCTCCTCGATCCCAAACGCCTCCTGAGCCGACAAGCCGATCTCGTCGGTGAAACTGCGAGTGAGCATCCAGCCCTCCCGGTCGAATCGATCGACCACCTCCGTCGGCAGCTTCGAGAGCATCGCCGCAGCACTGGCGAGGGGTATCGAGCCACCGGTGGTCGAGGGAGCGAGGCAGACAAACATCATCATGCCCGGCACCTCGACTCTGTAGCTGAGTTCGTGGTGCATACACATCTGTTGTGTCGCAGGCCAGTTCGACGACGAGTAGATGCCATCGCGATAGCGGTCTCGCCCAGCGAACGCCTCGCGGTCGACAGCCATCTGATCGGCCAGAGCCGTCACGACATCGATCGCCAGATCCTTCGCCCCCAGACCCAGCCCACGAACGGCCAAGGAACCATGTTCGAGGACAGCTCCCCTCAGATCGTCGCGATTCGCAGCGACCCACAGCAATGGGTCGCCCACCCCTTCGGCCAGCACCATCGGTGGTCTGTTCGGCTGCTCGACAATCTCGAGGTGAGATGCCGTCGCCCCGGGAGACAGACGAACCGGTCCGGTCGACGGCTCGGAAACAATGGTTTGGCCGGCGAGGGCTCGCTCCACAACAGCAGCTACCTCTTCGGGGCGGGTACGCAGTAGGAAATGACCCCCGTCGCTGAGCGCAACAACCTCGATGTTGTCGACCAACATGCGCCACTCCAGATATCGCTCGCGCCAGCCGTCCGTGGCTGGATCATCATCGGCCACGATTGCCACGACCGGTGCAGAGAGGTATCTCGCCGGCGGCGACTTGGCCGCCGCGATGAAGAACTCGTGGGCCGCCAGGCAATCGTGACGGTAGGCCGCTCCGATCTGCTCCGTGTGTGAGGCATCGAGGTCGGCGATCTCGAAGTCGGAGCGGTCCGACATCAGATGCTGGGCGATCTCGGTGTCGCTCTGTCCGCGCAACTTCGCCACATGGGCTTGCCGACCCGCGAGATCACCGGGGAGCTGGGCGGCCAGAAAGACCTTGCTCACCGACACGCCTCGAGCCTCGAGGGTTCTAGCCGTGTCGACGGCAAACGCCGTTCCCGACGAGTGCCCCCAGATCGCCACCGAGGTTGGTGCGAGTTCGACGACCTCTGCCACAACCCGCTCGACAATGTCGGGCAGCGGCGCAAATGGTTCCCCGCCGATCGTTGGGTCGTGGCCGGGCAGTTCGACGGCGTATACCGCCATGGGGTTGTCGCTCAGCGCTCGAGCCATCGCGTGGGCGTTGATCGCGTTGCCGCCCGCGTGCGGGAAACAGACCAACATCCCCGCACCCACATCGTTGTGGTTGGACAGTTGCTGGAGAAGGCCGGCGCTCGACTTCTTCTCGCCGCCGGCGAGAAGCGCCATGTCGGACAGGACCGGATGCCGGGTGACATCCTTGAGCGACATGTCGTCCCCGAGCTCGATCACCAGTTCGACAGCCGACAACGAGGTGCCACCTCGGTCGAAGAAGTCGTCGCCTCGACCGATCTGGTCGGTCGGAAGGTTCAGGGCCTTGGCCCAAGCTGCTGCGATTCGGATCTCGGCGGGGGTGATCGGGGATTCGATCTCGCCTCTCTCATCGAAGAGTCCGCCGGCCAGAGCGGTCAGCATCTTGCGATCGACCTTACCGTTTGCGGTCAGTGGTAGACGTTCGCACCGCTCGATCACGGAGGGAACCATGTAGTCGGGGAGCACTTGTCCCATCCGCCCCTTCAGCTGGTCCCTGTCGTACTCCTCACCCGAGTAGAACGCCACGAGCTGCTTGTTTCCATCGGGACGTTCGCTCAGGACGACCGCTCCCTCGCGGACCCCGTCGATTCGGCGCATCGAATTCTCGATCTCGCCGATCTCGATGCGGAAACCGCGGATCTTGACCTGGGCATCTCGACGGCCGAGATATTCGAGTTTGCCGTCGGGTCGCCAGCGACCGAAGTCGCCGCTTCGGTAGAGCCGCTCTCCCGGTCGGAGGGGATCGTCGAGATAGGCGAGAGCCGTGCGTTCCGGATCATTGATGTACCCGCGCCCCACACAAACACCTGAGAACACGATCTCGCCTGGCGCACCGAGCGGAACTGGGAGCAGGTTCTCGTCGACCACATAAACGTAGGCGTTGTTCACCGATCGACCGAGTGGAACCGTGCCGTCGCTCGGCGGTTTGGTCATGACCTCGTGGTTGGTGTCATCGGAGGTTTCGGTGAGCCCGTAGGCATTGGCGAGCTTGATGTGTGGCTGAGCTGCGAACCAACGGTGTACCAAGTCGGGCTTCAGGGCTTCACCGGTGGCCGAGACACAATGCAGATCGACGAGGTCGCGTGGGTTCTGCTCGAGATACGAGAGCAGGACCTCGAGATATGACGGCACCACCTGCATGACACCGACCCTCTCGTCGACGATCGTGGCGATGAAACGTCCAGGGTCGAGAAGGGTCTCCTGCTCGACGACGACCGTCGTACCGCCCACCAGCAGAGCGGACACGAGCTGCCACAGCGAGATGTCGAAACACTGCGGAGCTATCTGGGCGACAACTTCTCCTTCGACCATCTCGAAGTCGTCGATCTTCGCGTAGAGATGGTTGAGAAAGCCGGCGTGCTCACACATCGCACCCTTGGGCTCCCCGGTAGATCCCGATGTGAAATAGATGTATGCGAGCTGATCGGGAGCGACCGCGAGGCCCAGATTCCGATCCGGGTGGGAGGCGTTCCAGACGTCGCCGACATACATGACGTCGATGTCGCCAATGGTGTCGACAGCGCTCTTGAGGCTCTCGTCGCTGGTGTGTTCGGTGATGGCGATCCGACACCCGGCACGGGCCAGGGTCGCGGTGACGCGATCGGCAGGGAAGTGGGGCTCGATCGGAAGGTAGACACCTCCGGCTTTGAAGACGGCCAATACCGCCGCCATCCAATCGAGGTTTCGCTCGGTTACAACAGCCACAACCCCCTCTCGCTCGAGGCCCCTGGCAAGGAGGGCACGACCGAGCCGGTTCGCTCTGGCGTTCAGCTCGCGATACGTCCAACACCTCTCGTCCTGAACCGCTGCCACCGAGTCGGGGTGTCGACGAACCCTCTGTTCGAACAGTTCGTGGAAGCCGCCGTCGGGAATCTCGCGACGCGGTCCCGCCAGCCCCTCGACCTGGAAGTCGAGTTCAGCTGCCGACAACAGGCTTTGTCGCTCATGATCGGCTTCGACATCGGCTGTGGCTTGGTCCAGCGCGGTGAGGTGATACCCGAGGATCCGCTTCGAAGCGGCCTCGTCCAGTAGGTCGGTTCGGTAGCGCAGCACCAGCGCCGGGCGACCATCGCGTTCGACCGCGGCAACCGAGAAGACCGTGTCGGCGTCGAGCGTCGCTTCGCCTTCGCCGGCGTCGAGGATCGTCTCAAACGGAGGTTTCGAGAGCCCGAACTCCGGGTAGAGCCCCGCGACGGGAAACCGACGACGCGCCAACAGCATCGTCTCTGCCCTGCCGGCGTTCTCCAGGACCGTTCGCCAAGAGCCACCCGACACGACCAGCGGACAGGGCAACGGACCGGTCTCGACGTCGGCGGCCGGGACATATCCGGTCATGACGCTCTGTTCACCTGTCAGCGCAGCAAGCACCTTCGCGTGAGCGCCCAGCAGGATCGAGGTCGCCGAGAGCTGAAGTGCCTCGGTGGCAGCGTGGAGTCGCTCGGCGAGGCCGTCGGGCAAGAACAAGCCGCTCCCGGCGACTCCTGCTTCTGCTCCAGCGCCCCATCTGGGTACCGGGTTGAGTCCGCCCGCACCCAGAATGTTGCGCCAGAACTCCTCGGCATCGTCGGTTGATTTGTCCACGAGGTTTCTCCTCTGCAGAGTTCGATCGCTGTGCTGATTCACGAGTTCACGCGCTGGGTTCTCACCCCAGTTGGTGTGGGCCGGCACTTCCGCGCCCTTCATAAGAAACGAGTTCGGGGCAAGCGACGATCCGTCACCCATCGTCACGCCGTAGTGGACCAAGGCAGCAACGCCCACAGTGCAGCCCGATCCGATTCGGATGTGGTCCGACTTGAACGAACCATCCTCTTGCGAGTGGGGTTGGATGAGGCTGCCGGCGTTCAACACACAGTCATCACCGATCGTGACCATGGTCTTCTCGGTCATGGTGCCGCCGTCGTCGTAGAGCCTCCGGCCCACACGCGCACCCAGCATCCGCCAGAACATGGCTTTGAACGGCGTGCCGTTGAGGACTGTCGGATACCAACTCATCTTCCAATAGCGCTCGATCTTCCAGGACTCCTTGTCGTAGATCGAGCAATACATCGGCTCGAGCCGCCTGAATCCGATGGACCAGCGTTCGAGCAGCACCGAGTAGGCGGAGCCGGCCGCGAAGACGCCGACGGGCACCAGTGCAAACGACCACATCCCCAGATCGGGGTATAGGTCGGCCCCTCCCAACACGATGGCCACCGCTCCGAACAAGGCGACGAATCGCGAGAGCAGATACCAACCCATGGTCTTGAGGTTGTGCCGGTTCTTGGCCCGCAGCAGAAGCGGCAGCGTTTCCTCGTCCTTGAGGTCGTCGAACTGTTTGTCGCGGAACACCACTCGGGGGATCTCGAACGCCGGCGAGCCGAGATAGCCGACGTCTCCCCGCTCGTCGCCCTCGATGGGCACCATCACCTTCGAGGCGTGCAGACAGTTCTCGCTGGTCGTTCCTTGAGAGGGATATACGACCTCGTTGCCGATGAAGCAGTGCGCTCCTATGGCGACCCTGTCCACCCGGAACGCCGTACTGGAGTATTCGGTGTTGATGATCGACAGCCCGTCTGCGGCCATCGTCCCGGCGCCCACAGACACGGCGAAGGGATTGTCGTGTTTGACGTGCATGCCGAAGTTGGCGCCGGTCTGCTCCTCGAACGACACGTCGTATCCGAGCAGGTGGAGGTAGTGAACGATGTAGGAGGAGTCGCCCATCAGTTTGGTGAAGAACTTGGCGTTGCTGAACCGGCCGACTCCCCGGTGACACCAATACCGGAAGCCGTACAGGGGGTAGGCCGTTCCTGGCTGGATCGCGAGATTCAGCAACCTCGGCACGGTCATCACCAACACAAACCTGACCACCGTCGAGATGGCGAACAGTGCCAATGCGAGCAGCAATACGCCGACGTAGAAGGAACCTTGGGTCCCCGGAGCGGGAGCAGTCTCGACACGCGCCGCAACCACGCGCCATTCAAAGATCGCGGTAGCGATGCTGATAGCGATCGGCGAGCTCACCAGGAACATCACCGTGGTCTGCAGAGCCGAGTAGGAGATCCTACGAAGCCCAGGATGGCCGCCGGCTCCCACCGCCATGTAGTCGACATCGGTGGTCTGCAGGGCCGGGGTACCAACACGCCGCTGCCCTGCCGGAACCGACTGACCTCGATACAGGGCGGATGCGTGACCGACCTGGGCGTTGTCTTCGATAGAGGTGTCGATGTCGAGCACGGTTTGTTCGCCGACGAAAGCGTTGTCCCCGATGTGTACGGTGCCCATCTGGATGTAGCCGGCGAATGCCCGGTAGCAGCTGAACGCCGAGTCCTTCCTGATCACCACGTTCTCTCCGATGGTGAGAAGGTCGGCGCACACCGGCACGTGGGTCGAGAGGATCACCGTGCCGCGTCCGATCCGGGCCCCGAGGGTCTTCAGATACAGCACGTACAGAGGGGTACCCGCAAACACCCGCATGGGGCTCGACCCCACAATCGATCTGACGACCCAGAATCGGACATAGCCGAGACTCCACAGTGGCACCTGGCCCGGCTTCGACCGACCGACCAACGCCCATTTGACCAGAATCGGAAACACCGACAACGCCACGAACAGGACGGCGCCGTAAACAGCCGCTCTCAGATAGGTATCGACGATTCCCGAGGCTTCAGAGATCCAGACGAAGCCCCGGGAGAGAACGAGCGCAGCGAGCAATGTGCCCGCCGCCATGAACGCGAGCTGAAGCAGCGCACAGGTCACATACTGCCGACGGTTTGCCCGCGGAGCTGGCAAACGCTTGTGCGACCACATCGCCGGCCCGAGATCACCTGCTCCCACATCCTCGACAGCAGGGGAATCGACGTCGGGGGGCGATTCCACCGCCCCAAATGCCTTGGCCAAGCTGCTGATCGTCGGATTCTGATACACGTCCCTGATCGACGGTGACGGAAGGTCGGTTCGTTTCCCCAGCCGCGCGCAGAACTGCATCAACAGCATCGAATCGGCTCCGAGATCCTCGAAGAAGTTGCTCTCCGGCGGCACCGAATCGATCCCGAGGACCCTCGCCATCTCCGCGGCGAGCCCAGCTTGTAGATCGGTATCGATCACCGCCACAACCATGCCATCACCATCCTCGTCTTGCCGGAGCGGCATCGGTCATCACACGGTCCACTTTTGCGTCGCCCACATCTGCGGCCGTAGTCACTCTATGTGTGGCTGGAACTACTCGGCAAGTCTGCGCGCCGGCATCGCTGGCGAACGATTGGCCCACACGATCCACGGCCAGGTCCCGGCCAGACTATCCCGCCGTCGTCGAGGCCCAGCCTTCCTAGCCGAACGCTCCGAGCAACTTCGCGGCCAACACGAGCGCCGCCATCACCATGACGACACGGATGATCCTCTCGCCGCCCCTGACCGCCAGGTGAGCTCCGACCCATCCGCCCGCCGAGAACCCGACGGCCAGGGTCAGCGCCGGCAGCCAGTCGACCTTTCCCTGCACGACAAAGACAGGCAGCGCAACAGCGGTGACGCTGAAGATGACCAGCACCTTGATGCTGTTCGCCGTCACCAGGTCGAATCCGGCACGGGTCAGGGCGGCCAACAGAACCAGGCCGACACCCGCCTGAATGGCGCCCCCGTAGCAGCCGATACCGAAGAACACGGCATAGGTGACCGGGCGGCTCCAGGCGTCCCCCTCAGCGTCGAACTTCGGCTTGAGGACCGACAAGATGATGATCGGTACCATCAACAGACCAAACACGGTCTCGAACACATCGTCGGTCAGCCGGCTGATCAGAAACGATCCCGTCAGCGAGCCCGCCACCACTGGAGCGAGGACCGGAATCGCGTGGACCAGCCCATCGACACCGAGTCTCTTGAACGAAGCGGCCGACGTGGCGTTCTGGGCCAGAACACCAACACGGTTCGACCCGTTGGCGCTGTTGCCCGGAACTCCCGCGAGCACGAGCAGCGGCACGGTCAGCGTCGAGCCTCCACCTGCGATGGTGTTGATGACTCCCGCGAAGGCACCGCCACCGAGCAACAGGAGGACTTGCCACCAGATCATGACCGGCGAGTGTACGCCCCGCCCCTCGACGCCGGCTGATCCGGCGAACGTCTGATCAAGCCTGGTTCGCCGCTTCGAGCTGCCGGGTCAAGATTCTCATCATCTCCCTCGCCACCATCGGTGCGGCGTTCTGATTCTGTCCGGTGACGAGGTTGCCGTCGACGACCCAGTGGTTTGCGAATGGGTCTCGGAACTTGGTCTCGGACTCGTACAGCCCACCCATGCGCCTCAACTCGGTTTCGGGGTGGTGCGGGGTCGATTCGATGCCGAGCTCGCTGACCTGCTTGTCGCTGACGCCGGTCACTCGGCGGCCTTCGACCAGTGGTCGACCGTCCTTGGCCTTGGCATTTCGAAGGCCGAGCGGGCCGTGACACACACCTCCGATGATCTTGTCGGACACGTTGGCCTCGGTGATCTTGTCGGCGAGATCCTGTGAGAATCCGAAGTCGAACGCGGCGCCCCACCCTCCGGCGAGACAGACGATGTCGTAGTCGTCCATGTCGAGATCGCCGATCGCATACGAATCCATAACCTTGTCGCGCAGCTCGTCGTCGGCCAGGAACCGGTCGTCCTCATCGGTGCGAATGACCGGCTTGAGCGACTGAGGATCGACCGGGACAACACCTCCGAGGGGGCTCGCCACATCGACCTCCATTCCAGCGTCGAGGAAGGCGTAGTACGGCACTGTCATCTCGCTTGCGAACACCCCGGTGGCCTTGCCGATATCGAGGGTGCCGTGGTTCGTGGCAACCACGAGTGCTCTTCTCCCGGCGAGATGGAAAGTGGCGACATCGGCATCGTCGGGATGCATGCCGATCTTGCTCAGGAGCTTGCGCAGAGCGCGCGCAGGGGGCGGTGCGGTCTTCCTTGGTGCCACCGAGGGCTTCAGCTTCTCGTATGGCCAGGGTTCGTTGCGTTCGGGGACAACCACGGTCCGGGTCTCGTCGAGGCGACGCTTCATCGCCGCGAATACCGAACTCGCCGCTGCCGACCCGGCCAGGTTCTTCGCCTCGATGGGATCGTCGATCAGGTCGTACAGCTCCCACTCGTCGGCAATGGGTTCGGTCCGATACATGGGGCCCGTGGGGTTCATCGCGGACAGGTGGCGCTCGTTTGGTTCGGTCCAGGTGGCCGGATCGTCGAACGTGCGCACGATCTTCCACAGGTGGTTGGCGCCCCCATCGGTCTCGCCGACCCTCGCCACGACCGCTTCGAGGTTTGCGCCAACGTGGGCGGGGACCTGGATTCGCAGGGGCACCGGCACCTTCTCAGCGCGACCCATCATGCGTGCGAGGCCCGAAGCGCCGCTGTCGCCCTCTGGCATGTTGTCGCGTGTCTGCATGTAGACCGCTCGGTCGACATCTGCAGCAGCCGCATCCGCGACCACCGGCATCAGATCTCGTCCGGGAAGCGGATGAACTTCGCTGAACGATTGCCTCAACTCGTCGGCAACCGCCGCCTGGTCGATCCCCGCCGCAGCCAGGAGGGTGGGCAGCAGATCGACGTGTGAGGTCGCCATGTCGTCGACGGTCGTAGCCGCTGTCGCCGCTTCGCCGACCCGTGCGACCACAAACGGCACCCGGCAGGCCTCGTCGTAGAGGTTGAACCACTTCTGGTGCAGCCCGCCGTGCGAGCCGAGAAGTTCGCCATGGTCGGCCGTGTAGACCATCACGGTCTGGGCATCTTCCTGGTCGGTGACCGCTCGCCGAACCCGATCGATCGGTTCGTCGACCTCTGCCATCAGCCGGTAGTACAAACGCCTGTAACGATCAGCTTGGGTGCGGTAGGCGCGCTCGACCAACGGGCCCGGTCCGTAGGTGGTCGGATAGGAGGAGCGATAGGCGACCTGCGCCGCCGGCTTGGTGCGCAGATCCTCGTGTTCGGTCGGCGACTCAGCGATGGCGGGCACATCGAAGGCCTCCTCGTCGAGAGGTGCGCCCCGCCTTGCCCAGCCGGGGAAGAACACGATGTCGTGGGGGTTGACGAAACAGGCCACCAACAGGAATGGCTTCTGTGCCGCGGCATCGCCCGCAGCACGCCTGGCATAGCGGTCCTCGAGCCACGCGACGACGCGATCGGCGATCAGGGGATCGCGTCGAATCCCGGCGTTGGCGATCGCTGCTCCGTGGGGCTCGGGTCCGACCCAACCCGAGAATCCGTACGGCGCCAATGGGTCCGCGTCGAGGTACGCGTCGACGGCCGCCGAGTCGATGGTGCCGTCGTCGTCGTTGGTAGCGAGGGACTCGCCCGTTTCGGGATCGATCAGATCGACATGGGACATGTGCCACTTGCCGTCGTAGTGGGTGTCGTAGCCGCCGGCTCGGAACCAGTTGCCCATGGTCGGGACCTCGCCCTCGCGCAACCAGCGCATGCGCGAGTCGTCGAAGAACTTGCCCAGGCCATCGGTCTGGGTGACCCCGTGTACGTCGGGGTAGTGGCCTGTGAACAACGTCGGGCGCCCTGGCACGCAGGCGAGTGATCCCACGTGGTGCCGATCGAACGTCACCCCGTTCTCGCCAAACCAGCGCCGCGCCGCAAGTGCCTCGGAGCGCCAGCGAGCCACCTCGTCGCCCTCGTAGGGAGGAGTCGCACGCTCCTGGTCGGTCATGACGATGACGATGTCGGGCCTGGTCATGTCGAACTTCCTGTGGTCAGGTGAGAGGCGAGGCCGTCGAGCATCTTGTCCGATGCCTTGGCCATACGGCCGGCGACAAGCCTTCCCACTCCCTGTTGAGGTGGTCGCGGGCCCGGATCGACCGATGTTGCGAGGATGACACGAGTCTGTTCGCCCATGGCTTCGAGGGTCCACTCGTTGACGACCTCGCCCAGACGAGGTGGCAACCCGGCTATCGAATAGGCAAGCCGTCGCGGTGGATCCCAGCCGACGATCGTTTCGATCAGGGCGAGGCGCCCCACCTGCACGCGCCGGGCCGCTCCTTCACCCCCACCCGTGGGGGTGAGCACTACCGAATGGTCGACATTGCCGGCCCATTCCGCAATCTGCCCGAAGTCGGCCAGCACACTCCAAACCTGCTCGGAGGGCGCTGTGAGGATCCTGACTCGCTCAACCGTCGCCATGCGGTCGACCCTACCAGGCCAGATGTCATGTACTGCGAGTTGAACTGGCACTAATCCTGTCCCCGAAACCAGTGCACATCGGCTTGGCGTTTCCGGACCATCGGCTCCGCTGGTCCGACTAGGGACCTCCGATCCGGTCCTGCTACTGTCGGCTCTTGACAGTTAGTCGACCGACTAATTCGACGAGGGGGCGACATGGTCATTGCTACTGACATTCTCGACAAATACCCGGATCTACCCGACACCAATCCTTCGGGAACCCATCTGGACTGGGCCTGGTTGGCGGGTCACGAAAGCGAGTGGGGCATTCGGCCCAAACCCAGTGCCCGAGGCCTGACGATGATGGACATCGCCGTCGGTTCCTACGGCGAGGTCCCAGAAGTACCGAAACACCGCGCCATGGCAGCTCGCGGCGCAGACATCGATGACGATGTCCCCGACATGGGCTACATCCTCAACAAGAAGAGCGATGTGTGGGCCGAAAACGTCAGCGAGCTGTACGAAGAAGCTGTTGCACGCCAGTGGTCGGCGACACGCGACATCCCCTGGAACGAACTCCAGGAACTGCCATCCGATCTCGAGCACGCCATGTGCCAGCTCTGCACCACCCTGTCCGAGATCGAGATGATCGCCTCGGACCTGCCGGCCAAGTGGAGGTGGCGGATGAACCACGAGTTCCTCGAGGCCAAGATGTTCCTCTGTACCCAGATCATGGACGAGGCACGTCACACCGAGGTATTCCGCAAGAGGGCCCTGGCCAACGGTGGTGGGTTGCTCAAGTCACGTGCCGGCACCGAAAGCCTGCTGCGCACGATCATCGAAGCCAAGACCTACACACAGGCAACAGCACTGCTACACCTGTTGGGCGAGGGCTTCATTCTCGACCTCTTCCGCCAGGGTGAGGCGATCGCTCCGACGGAGGTGGAGAAGCGCATCTTCCGCATGACCATGCAAGACGAGGCCCGCCACGTCGCGTACGGCACACTCCATATCCGTCACTCGGTCGAAAACGACCCCGATGTGGCCGAGGAGATCCACGAGGCACTCGACCACGGCGAACACGCGATGGTCGCTCTCGGCGGCAACCCAGACATGTCGACATCTCTGGCCCTGCTGCTCGCCGGCGGAGCCGAGAAGGTCGAAGAGGTTGGATTCCCACTCCAGCAGCGTCTGAACAAGAACCAGTTCACGTCGTATCTCGCACGTTGCGAGCGCGCCGGCATCAGTCGCCTCGAGCGCACCCAGTTGCCGCTCGACAAGCTCGGAATCGACATCGAGGCGATCAAGGGACCGGGTGGTTGAGATGATCGACAGTCTGACCCTCTATGACCGATTGGCCAAGGAGATGGCCGATAGCCCCAACCAGTACGAGTTGCTGGGCGATATCGACATGGACCTCGCGATCGTCATGAACCGCCCAGACGGAAGTGCCTTTCGTTTGATGCTCGGCTTCGCCGGTATCAATTGTGAGAAGGTCGCCGAAGTCGAGGCCGGCGACGAAGCCAACGCCGACTGCTGGCTCGTGGGCGACCTCGAGCACTTCCAGGCGATGTTCGACAACATCACGGCCAACGGCCAGGCGACCGGCGAATGGACGCTGAACACCCTCACCTTGATGGACGAGAGGATCCTCCTCAGGGCGTCGGACCCCATGGGGTGGGACATGTTCCACCGTTTCAACCAAACCCTGCAGGAGTTCTTCGACGGCGCTTCGTCGGTGCTGAGTTCCGCGACCTCCGAGGAGTCCTGACATGGCCGCACCACTGTGCCCCAACTGCGGGGAGCCGGTAACAACAATGCTCGACCTGGCCTACGGCTACTGGGCGTGGAGTGACGAGAACAGTCGCTACGAACACCGCACGTGCTCGGAACGAGTCGACGTGGCACCCTGGGTTCACCGGGCATGTATGGGCGAGCTGCGAGACATGCACCCACAAAACGACTATTCGGATACATCGGCCTGAGTCAGAGGCAACAAGAAGGCGAGAGGTTGAACGGTGTCTCACAAGGTTCTCGACTCCGCCTGTATCGGCTGTGGGGGATGCGACTACGCATGCCCCACCGGGGCGCTCTACAAGACCGATTCGTTCCTGGGTCTGTTCGAGATCGATCCCTACCGTTGCGACGACTGCCTGGACTGCATCCCGCTGTGCCCAGAGATCGCCATCGTTCCCGATCCAGAGTGGGTGGTCTGCCACGGCCGCGGCTGCCCACTCAGCTCGGAGCGCCTCAAGATGGTGCAATGCAACGTCTTCCAGGCTCAATGTCCCACATGTGAGGGACCTCTTTGGAAGGCCGAGGGCGACGACTGGACGTGTCCTCGATGCGACGACGGGCGCAAGGTCGGCTGTCCAAAGGTCAGGATGTTCGAGAAGTATCCGGTTCCCGAACCACTCCACCAGCACTGAGGCGATCTGGCGCCTGACCCCTTGGGCGCCAGGTTGTCTCAGTCGATCGGTACTCCAGGCGGAATGATGAACAAGGCGTGGCAGCGCGTCACGATGTTGTCACCGTCGTGGCGCTCGCCGTCAGCGCACTCGCCTTCGATGAACAGCTTGCGGCCTTCCTGCCTGTCGAGCCACGTACTGAACGTGATCGGGTGCCCCAACGGTGTTCCGTGCAGGAATTCGATGCGCAGCCAAGCCGTGAACGCCATCGTCTGGGTCATCGACAGCACATAACCGCACAGGTCGTCGAAGATCGCAGCCACAACACCGCCGTGGCTGCGCCCAGGTGCCCCCTCGAACGCCTCGCGCAACAACACAGTCGACACGGCGCGATCTCCGCGGCGCACCACCGTCAACGGGATGCTCCAAGGATTCCCGGCACCAGATACCGGGCGTTCCAGGTGCAGGGGAAACACGGCCTCATCGTCGGGCATGGAGTTGTTTAGGCGTTCGTCGGCGAAGCTGGCCAATGACCGTTTGTTGCGGGGTCCGTCGACAAGTTCTGGCAGCAGTTCGTCGAGCGACCGGACCAACTTGTCGAGGGTGAGCGGGTCTTGTTCGTGCCCCATCAGGGCATGGGTCACGTCTCTGACGCGGTCCGCTGCAGCGATTCGGGCCGCATCGAGGAAGGGATCGTGGCTTGTCACGATCCGATCTTCCACCCCTGGCCGCCGCGATTCAAATGCAGCACCGAATTGTGGCCCCATTCCTATCAGATGGGTTCCTCCGGCGACGGTGAACTATGTTGGCCCGCATGCGTGAAGCCGTATTTGTCTCATATGCCCGCACCGGACTGGCCAAGGCCGGCCGCGGCGGATTCAACATGACCCCAGCCATGTCGATGGCAGCACATGCGATCAAGCATGCCGTTGCCAAGTCGGGCGTCGAGCCAGAGGCAGTCGAGGACGTTGCTCTCGGCAACGGTGCCCACGGCTCGGGCAACCTCGGGCGTCTGACCAGTCTGCTGGCAGGCCTGCCCGTCACCACGGGTGGCAACACCATCCAGCGGCATTGCTCGTCGGGCCTGAACTCAATCGCTATTGCGGCCAACCACATCCGCAACGACGGCGTCGACGTTGCCGTCGGTGCCGGCGTCGAGTCGATCTCGATCAAGAGCCCGGGTTTCGGCGGCGCCGACAACATGGATCCCACCCTCACCGACATGTACCCCGCCATCTATATGGCCATGATCGAGACCGCAGACGTCGTCGCCGAGCGCTACGACGTCTCGCGCGAGTACCAGGACGAATACTCCCTCGAGTCGCAGATGCGAATGGCGAGGGCCCAGGAGAACGAACTCTTCGTCGATGAGATCGTCCCGATGGAAACCAAGATGCGTGTCGTCAACCGCGAGACGGGCGAAGAATCGATCGTCGACTACACAGTCGACCGAGACGAGTGCAACCGGCCCACCACCACGATGGAGGGCCTCGCCAAGCTGCAACCCGTCCGGGGCGAGGGCAACTACATCACCGCGGGCAATGCCAGCCAGTTGTCCGATGGCGCCGCCGCCGTGGTCATGATGTCCAACGAGGAGGCTTCGCGTCACGACATCACTCCGCTGGGCGCCTTCAGGGGTTGGGCGGTCGCTGGTTGCGAACCCGACGAGATGGGAATCGGACCGATCTACGCGGTGCCGAAGCTGCTGGCGCGACATGGATTGACCGTCGACGACATCGACATCTGGGAGCTGAACGAGGCCTTCGCCTCCCAGTGCCTCTACAGCCGCGACACCCTCGGTATCGACCTCGAGAAGTACAACGTCAACGGCGGCTCTATCGCAATCGGCCACCCGTTCGGCATGACGGGCACCCGCTGCGCCGGCCACATCCTTCAAGAAGGCAAGCGCCGGGGCGCCAAGTACGGCGTGGTCACCATGTGTATCGGTGGCGGTCAGGGCGCCGCGGGCCTCATCGAGATCTACTGACCAGAGGCTCCGGCGACCCGCCGATTGGATAGAACAGGTCTCATGGGTTATCGCGAGATCTACGCGAGCGGAGCGGAGGGTTACCAGGCCCTCGTCGCTGCCGAGGATGCCGATGGGAATCTCCGACCAGTACTAGCGGACCTTCTCGCGACGGCGGAAGCCGTACTCGAGGTCGGGGCAGGAACGGGCCGCGTTACTCGGATCCTGAGATCACTCGGTCTGCATGTCATCGCCACCGAGCCAGCGCCGGCGATGCTCGCCGTCGCAAACAACTCGATGCGCGACGACGCAGACGTCTCTCTGTGTCAAGCCGAGGCATCCCTGATGCCCTTCACCGACTCGACCTGCGATGCCGCCATCGCCGGCTGGGTGTTCGGTCATCAGATCGAATGGCAGCCACAACGCTGGCGGGACACGATCTCGTCCTTCATCGACGAGTGCGACAGGGTCACCGGGGGCGGGACCATGATCATCATCGAAACCCTGGGGACCGGTTCGGAGGTGCCGAACCCGCCCGAAGAGCTCGTCGCCTACTACTCGTGGCTCGAGGACACACTCGGATTCACCCGGCACTGGGTACGCACCGACTATCGGTTCACCTCGGTCGACGAGGCCGCCCGGATCACCGGCGAGTTCTTCGGAACCGACTTCGCCGACTCGGTCCGGACGAACTCGTGGTCACGCATACCCGAGTGCACCGGGGTCTGGGTTCGGCACTGACCGATCCCAATGCCGCTCAGACACGCCTGCGAACCAGAAATCGACATGACACTCCTGTTGTCCATGAGCGATCATCGGGGATGGCTCTCACCGACTATTGGCCCCTCTTCGACCTACGAGTATCGACGCCAAGACTCGAACTGCGTATCCCGACCGATGACGACCTGGTCGAACTGGTCGAGCTCGCAGCGCGGGGAATCCACGCCCCGGAGCTGATGCCGTTCACCACTCCGTGGACCGATGCCGAATCACCCGAGTTCGAACACAACACACTGCAGTACCACTGGCGCGCCAGAGCCGAGTTCTCACCCGAGTCGTGGAACCTCGAGTTCGTCGTCGTCCTCGATGGTGAAATGGTCGGTGCTCAGGGCTTGCTGTCGAGGGCGTTTCCCACCATGAGATCCGCCGAGACAGGCTCGTGGCTTGGCAGCGGTCACCAGGGGCTGGGTCTCGGCAAGGAGATGCGTTTGGCCATGTTGTGTCTGGCGTTCGAACATCTGGGCGCCGCCGAGGTTGTCAGCACGGCCTTCCACGACAGTGTCGCCTCACAGAAGGTCTCGCTCTCGACTGGCTACGAACCGAACGGCACTTCGTTCGCCATGCAGCGCGACCGTCGGGTGGAACAGCATCGATTCCGCATCACGGCGGATCGTTGGGAGCAGGCTGGGCCGAACCTCGAGATCGATGTGGCCGGGCTCGACGACTGCCTACCGATGTTCGGTCTGTGACCTCGCCGGGTCACCGGAACATGCCGCGAGATTTCGCCCTTCGATCGGGCACGCGCCACCATGGTCGGTGATGAGCATCAGGAACGCCGCCCACATCGCCGGAGTCTTCGAACACCCAGGCAGACATCTACCCGACCATACGGTTCCCGGCATCCATTTCGAAGTGGCGGCCGGAGCACTCGCCGACGCCGGCATGACCTTCGCCGATGTCGACGGCTACTTCTGTGCCGGCGACGCTCCGGGTTTCGGAGGGCTCAGCATGGCCGAACACCTCGGGCTCACATGTCGCCACATCGATTCGACCGAGACCGGCGGTTCCTCCTACCTGGTTCACGTGCAGCATGCCGCCGAAGCGATCGCAGCAGGCCATTGTTCGGTCGCTCTGATCACCCTGGCCGGCAAACCTCGAACGGGCGGAGCACAACCTGGGGGTAGCGCACGCGGGGCAAGTCCCGAGAGCAGCTTCGAGGGCCTTTTCGGCTTGAACGTCGTGAACGGCTACGCCATGGCCGCCCGCCGGCATATGCACGAGTTCGGCACGACCAGCGAGCAACTAGCCGAGATCAAGGTCGCGGCCTCGACCCACGCCCAACACAACCCGAACGCCTATCTGCCGAATGTGGTCACCGTCGAGGACGTCGTGAACAGTCCACTCGTGGCCGATCCGCTGCACCGCCTCGATGCCTGCGTCATCACAGACGGAGGCGGCGCCCTGGTGGTGGTGAGTCCCGAGATCGCCGCCAGCCTCGATCGCCACACCGTACCCGTGCTCGGCTCTGGACTGGCCATCAAAACAGCCGGGGGCCGCATCGACCTCACCCACACCGGCGCTGTCTGGTCGGGTCCAGCCGCCTTCTCCGAGGCCGGGATCACACCGGCCGACATCAAGTACGTGTCGATATACGACAGCTTCACGATCACGGTCCTCCAGACCATCGAGGACCTCGGGTTCTGCGAAAAGGGCGATGGTGGCCGGTTCGTGATGGAGGGTGCACTTCAGGCTCCACATGGCAGGTTGCCGTTCAACACCGACGGAGGCGGGCTCTGCAACAACCACCCCGCCAACCGCGGTGGCATGACCAAGGTCGTCGAGGCCGTCAGACAGTTGCGGGGCGAGGCCAACCCGGCCGTACAAGTCCCCGACTGCAGCATCGCCCTTGCCCACGGAACGGGAGGCAGCCTTGCCACCCGCATGGGATCGGCCACCCTCATCCTGGGAAGAGAAAGCTGATGCCTCGACCAACAGATCTCCCGACGCCCACACCACGGAGCAGCTCCGACGACCAGGTCTTCTGGGACGGCCTCGCCGAGGACAGGCTTCTCCTCCCCCGCTGCACCTCCTGTGGTTCGGTCTTCTGGCACCCTCGCCCTTTCTGCCCCGAGTGCTCCTGCACCAGAATCGACTGGTTCGCGGCTACCGGCAACGGAACGATTTACAGCTACTCGGTCACCCACAAGGCGCCTGGCAATTGGGGTGCACACGCGCCCTACGTCATCGCATATGTCGAACTCGACGAGGGACCACGAGTCATGAGCAACATCGTCGATGCAGACCTCGACATGCTCGAGGTCGGCCTCGAGGTGCAAGCCGTGTTCCACGCCGGAGCCGACGGAGGTGCCGTGCTGAGGTTCACGCCGTCTCCGGGCTAGATCCCACAACCCGATTCAGCGCGCATCCCAGCAAGATCGCGTCATCGTATGTCGTCCTTGACCATCTTGACTTGCTAGACTCATGGTTGAGGAGGTCGAGATGACAGGCCAGACGTGGATCGATTCAGCATCTTCGGCGTTCGAGGATGCATTGGCCGAACTCATCGGCGAGTCCCGCCCCGAACTCGACGCGGCCGAGGCCGGGCGCAGGGCGGCTCTCGATGCGGTTTCGGGAGCCATGTGGGCCGAACGCGTCGGCCCCTTCTACGACACCCAGGGTGTCATCGAGCTGCTCGGAGGGGTCTCGAAGCAGGCTGTGCACGATCGAGTCCGCCGACACCGACTACTGGCACTTCGGACCCAGTCAGGTCGCCTCGTGTACCCGACGTGCCAGTTCCGCGGACGTGATGTGGTCGTCGGGCTGGATCAGGTCCTCGACATCGTCGCTCCCGACGACACCGAAGCGTGGTACCTCGCATCGTGGCTCACCACCCCCGACCCAGCATTGTCGGGCCGCAAACCGATCGAGGCCCTGGTCGACGGCGATATCGAACCGGCGGCCTCCTCTGCCCGAGAACTGGCAGCGATCCTCCGCGGATGACCGACCTGGCCGAACCCCCAAGAAGCGGGCTCGATCGATTCCCGCGACGAACCCTACGCGGCGATACCCGCCTGTTTCGGATCCACCACGCCAACCTGAGCCCATGCTGGTACAGCGGGTTTCCCGAGGAGCACCCCAACGCGGGTCGCTTCGACCTGAAGCCACCGAGGGGAACGTCCTATTGGGCCCTTCGGCCCGAGGCTGCCTTTCTCGAGACCCTTGCCCGACGGCCGGTGTCGACAATCCCGATCGAGTTGATCGACCGGTACGCACTGAGCGAGGTGCGCCTGCCATCAGAGCTGGCATGTGCGAACTCCCCGGTCCAGCGGGCTCGAGGGTTCGGTCTGACGGCCGAGTTCCACACCACCGTCGACTACACGATCACCCGAGGCTGGGCCACCGCCCTTCACCGGGCCGGCTTTCGCGCACTGCTATCGATCCCGCGTCACGACGTGACGGCGAGGCTGCGCTCACTCGCCTTGTTCGGTCGAGCTGGCGAACACTTGCCCAAGGGGTGGGCGAGTCGCCTGTCGACGGCCCCTATCGGCCACCGATTGCTCGACCGCATGGCGACCTGGGGCATCCGATGCCTGCCCATCCCCCACGATGTAGAGACGATCGCTCCGCCAAACGACTGACCCTCGGTTCGGTGTTCAGAGGCTGCTACTCGTAGACGAGACCGTCGTCGAGATCGAAGACGGGAAACACCTTTCGTTCGTTCCAGTAGTCCTGGGTATGACGCCACGGATCGCGATCGCCCTGCTTGGGCAGGATGTGCATCGCCCTGCTGATGTAGCCCGGATTGAAGTCCTCTGGGTCGACCCAGGGGAGGCGCTCCATACCCTCGTCTTCTGAACGCAGCTTCGGAGTTACCACCTCGGCACCCTTCTCGTCCATGTGGTCGAGCAGACGACATACCAGCTTGGCGATCATGTCGGCTCTGAGAGTCCACGATGCACGGAAGTAGCCGAACACCCACGCCAGGTTGGGGATGTCGGAGAACATCGTGCCGTGGAATCCGACACGATTTGGCCAGTCGAGCGGGGCTCCATCGATGTCGAACTCGATGTCGCCGAGCACGTTCATGTTGAAACCGGTAGCCGTCAAGATGATGTCGGCCTCGACTTCTTCGCCATCCTCCATTCGCAGGCCCGTCTCGGTGAAGGTCTCGATCTCCCCCGTGACGGCCGACGCCTTTCCGTCCTTGACGGCGTGGAACAGATCGCCGTCGGGTACAAAGGCGAGCCGCTGACGCCATGGCCGATACTTCGGCGTGAAGTGAGGCGACAGATCGAAGTCTTCGCCAAGGATCTCCCTGAGGCCCTTGAAGAGCTCTTCTTTCACCATGTCGGGATGATCGCGAGCCATCTGGGTGACCGTGTCCTGGTCCTTGAGCCGCTTGCGGCGGATGATCTCGTGGATCCAAGTCTCGTCGACCTCGAGCTCGCGAAGCTGATCGGCCAACTCGTCGGCGTTTCGCCCACAGACGAAGTACGTCGGCGAGCGCTGCACCATGGTGATGTGCTCGACGTCGGGCGCCATCGCCGGGATGATGGTCGCCGCTGTGGCTCCAGAACCGATGCAGACGACCTTCTTACCCTTGTAGTCGAGATCGTCTGGCCACAGTTGTGGGTGGACGATCTGGCCCTCGAAGCGATCCATGCCTGGCCACTCGGGCGTGTAGGGCTCCTTGTGGTTGTAGTAACCCTGGCACATGTAGAGGAAGTTGCAGGTGAAGGTGACCTCCTCGCCGGTATCGGTCTTGTCGGCCGTGAGGGTCCAGCGCCCGTCCTCGCCCGACCACTCCGCCTTCTTCACCTCGTGGCTGTACCGGATGTGCTGGGCGAGATCGTTCTCCTCGATGACCTCACCCATATAGGTGAGGATCTCCTGCGCTGTCGCGATGGGCGGGCCGGTCCACGGCTTGAACTCGTACCCGAAGGTGTACAGATCGCTGTCGGATCTGACGCCGGGATAGGTGTGGGTGAGCCAGGTTCCACCAAAACTCTCCTGGTTCTCGAGGACAACCAGCGAGGTACCCGGCCGGTTCTTTGTCAGGTGATAGGCGCCGCCGACACCCGAGATGCCGCCGCCGACTATGAGTACGTCGAAGTGTTCGGCCGAAGTAGTTTCAGTCATGATCTTCCCCTCCGCCTCAAAGGATCTCACCACCGGGCGGCAGGTACCAACCCGTCACACATGATCCGATCAAGGGTGTGTGGTGCTCGAAGGAGCGGCCGAACCTCACAGCTCCTCCCACTCGCCTTCCTGCCACTGCTCACGCAGCCGGAACTTCTGGATCTTGCCCGACCCTGTGAGGGGGAAGTCCTCGACAGCGAACCAGTGCCTCGGAGTCTTGTGCGGCGCCAGGTTCGCCCTCATGAAATCGAACAGGTTCGTCTTGTCGACAGCGTGGCCGGGAACCGGCCGCACAAATGCGGCCACGACCTCGCCCCACTTGTCGTCGGGAAGGCCGACGACAGCCACCTCACCCACCGCCTCGTGAGCGAACAGCAGCTCCTCGAGTTCCTTGGGGTAGATGTTCTCGCCTCCGCGGATGATCATGTCCTTCAGGCGGCCCTCGACGGTGCAATACCCACGCTCGTCCATCGCCGCGAGGTCGCCGGTGTGAAGCCAGCCCTCGGAATCGATTGTCTGGGCTGTCTGTCCGGGCATGTCGAAGTAGCCGTGCATGATGCTGTAGCCGCGGGCGCAATACTCACCGGTCTCGCCCACGGGCAAGGTTTCGCCGGTTTCGGGATCGACGATCTTCACCTCGACGTTGGGCATGGGCGGTCCGATCGTGGTCGCCTTGTCCTCGAGGGTGTCGTGGGGGAACGTCATCGAAGACACGGGTGAACACTCGGTTTGACCGAACACGATGGTGAAGGGAGCCCCGAGGCGGTTCTCGAGCTCCTTTACCATCTGCTCTGGCACGAGCGACCCGCCAGAACAGATGCCCTTCAGCGAGGACAGGTCGGTCGTCTCGAACGTCGGGGCTTCCATCATGGCGACCAGCATCGTTGGCACACCCATCAGCCCGGCCGACTTGTACTCCTCCATCAGCTTCAGCACCAGAACGGGATCGAAGGTCTCGACCAACACGTTGGTCGCTCGCTTCGATATCGAGCCAAGGGTCGACATCACACTTCCCGCCGTGTGAAACAGGGGCATGATCGTCAAGTAGGTGTCGCCTGTCTCGATTCCCATGCGGTTCAGGAAGTGGGCGCCGTTGTTGACCAGCCCTCGGTGATGCAACAAGGCCCCCTTCGGGAAGCCCGTGGTACCCGACGTGTACTGGATCATGACCTTGTCCATGGGAGCTACCTCCGGCAGCTCCGTGTCCATGGGAGCTACCTCCGGCAGCTCCGTGTCCATGGGAGCCACCTCCGGCAGGTCGCCCTCGTGTGAGCCGGCAGCCCCGACGAAGTCTTCCCACTCTGCGATGCGCACGATCTCCTTCAGATCCGGACAGTTCGGCTGAACCTCTCTCGCGGTCGCAAGCATCGGGTTCCCCCGGTATTCGTCCACGACAAAAAGGGCAGCTGCCTTCGACTGGGTGAGGACATAGTGCAGCTCGTGGGCCTGGTATGCGGGGTTGACCGTGACCACGACCATGCCGGCGAGAGCGCAACCCATCTCGAGGAGGATCCACTCTGGGATGTTCTGGGCCCAAATGGCGATGTGGTCACCCGGCTCGTACCGGGCCAGAAGCGCCCTGGCCACCGTCTCGGCATCGGCGAAGTACTGGGCGTAGGTCCAGGTCCGTCTGTTCGCCGGATCGGGCACACCCTCGATGATGGCGATCGTGTCCGGGGCATCCGCGGCCGCTTCACGCAGCGCATCTCCGATGGTCAGATCGCGAACCGGCGGGTCGGATTCGCCAACCGTGTAGGACATCTTCTCGGTCATGGTCTTCCCCTTGTTCGGACTCGATTCTGCCCCAATCGACGAAGCCGTTGCGAACACCGGTGTTTCCGTGTCGGATTCCGACCACCCAACACCGGTGTTTTGTCGAGACTCGATAGCGAGCGAACACATCTGCGCGATGACGACCTCTGGCGACTCCTCCAGATGGTGCACCGTGTAGCGAAAGGTTCTCCACCCCATCGACCCGAGCTCGTTCTGCTGGGTCCGATCCTTCTGGAACCGGGAGTGATCGCTGTGCCACTTGTATCCGTCGATCGCGACTATCGCCTTGGCCCGACGTAGGCGTTTTCGGCCCGCGTGATCAATGTGCCGTCGGAGCGACCAATCTCGAAACGGGTGTCGGTGCCCGCACATCGTTGTCACGCAGCAGCCGGTGGAACATCGATCCGAGTTCGGACTCGCTGATCCCTTCCCGCCGATGTCGCTTCTCGACCTCGGCGAGCAGCGCCGGCACACCCGTCCTGCCCCGTCCGGCAAAGCCGGTGAGGAACTCGTACGCTGCCGCGAGCCGGGTCAGCTTCAATCGGCCTGCGGTGTCGAGAAGCGCGGCGGCATCAGCACCATCGGCGACACAATCGACAAGCGTCCGGAGAACCGATGTCGTGGCTATCCCACGCTTCCGTGCCCGATGAGACGGTGGGAGTTCGTGGCGCCGATGAATTCTCCACGCGCGCTTGGGCGTGTAGGACTTCGTGGTCGAGATCTCGATTCTCTCGGGCCTCGACTCGACAAGGCCATGCAGGAAGGCGGCCGTGTGGTGGGAGACCACCGCCCCTTCTCCCGTCGACATCACCGCAGCCAGAACCGACTGTTCCCACGTCGACACCGACCCGGCTACCGACACGACACCGGGCGCTGCCTTTCGATAGGACCCCGAACGCAATCGACGCCGGCTTCGGCGATGTCGACACGGCTGAGAAGCCCGTGCTGGCCCGCAGCGATACGGGTGAGGGCGGAATCGATCTGTTTCGACATGCCCAGTGTCTGGTGCGAGGGTGGGACACCGAAACGAGCGAGAACACCATCAAATACAAACCCCGGTGTTCAGATGTCGTCAAGCGACACCGGAACACCGGGGTTGAGCAGAGAAGTAGTAACGAGCCCGGGTAGAGCTCGAGATCTGGACCTACTCGGTCCAGCCGCTGACCGACTTGACCTCGAGGAACTCTTCGAGACCCCAGACGCCGCCTTCACGGCCGATGCCCGACTGGCCGTAGCCGCCGAACGGAGCACCCATGCCGCGGCCCTGGCCGTTCATCTCGACCATGCCAGAACGCAGACGCCGTGCGAGGCGGTGCGCCCGCTCGTTGTCGGTGGTCTGGACATAGTTGGTGAGACCATACGAGGTGTCGTTGGCGATCTCGAGCGCCTCGTCCTCGGTGTCGAAGGGCATGATCGACAGGACCGGGCCGAAGATCTCCTGCTTGGCGATGGTCATGTCGGGGGTGACATCGGCGAACACCGTCGGCTTGACGAAGTAGCCCTTGTCGTGGCCTTCGGGACGTCCCACACCACCGGCCACGAGGGTTGCACCCTCGTCGATACCCTTCTGGATGAGGTCCTGGATCTTGCCCCACTGGACCGCGTTGACAACCGGTCCGATGTGGCCACCCTCCTTCTGGGCGATGTCGACAGCGGTCTGCTCGGCAACCGCCTTTGCTGCCGCTACGGCTTCGTCGTAGCGACCGCGCTGAACCAGCATGCGAGTCGGTGCGTTGCACGACTGGCCGCTGTTGTTGAAGCAGTGTGCGGTGCCGCGAGGAACGGCCATCTCGTCGGCGTCGTCGAAGATGATGTTGGCGCCCTTGCCACCGAGCTCGAGGGCAACACGCTTGACGGTGTCGGCTGCGTTCTTGGTGATGGCAGTACCGGCGCGGGTCGAGCCGGTGAACGACACCATGTCGATGTCGGGGTGACCAGACAGCTGGGTGCCGACACCGAGGCCGTCACCGTTGACGAGGTTGAACACGCCTGGCGGGAACCCGGCTTCATGGACCATCTCGGCGAACAACATCGAGGACAGCGGTGCCTCCTCGGAAGGCTTGAGCACCATCGTGCAGCCGGCACCGGCAGCGAATGCGACCTTGAGGATGACCTGGTTCATCGGCCAGTTCCAGGGTGTGATCATGGCGCAGACACCAACCGGCTCGCGCAAGATGCGGTCGTTGGGGGCGTGCTCGCCCAGCATCTGGTCGAAGTCGAAGCTCTCGACCTGGTTGATGGCATCCATGAGGTGCATCATCCCCGCACCCCACTGGGCGGTACCCGCCAGGTTCATAGGGGCACCCATCTCGAGTGAGATGGTCGCGGCCATGTCATCGCGGCGCGACTTGTAGATCTCGAGAAGAGCCTTGAGTTTCTCGAGGCGCTCGGCCTTTGGCGTCTCGGCCCAGCCCCAGAACGCAGCTTTCGCTGCGGCGACGGCGGCGTCGGTGTCCTCCTGAGAACCGAAGGAGATGACGGCACACGGTTCCTCGGTCGAGGGATTGATGACCCCGTGATCGTGTGGGGACTTGGGGTCTACCCATCCCCCATCGATGTAGAACTTGCGACGATCGAGTAGTTGATCGGTTGTCATGCGCGTCTCCGATTCCGGCGATGGACTACGTACTTGCCTCCAAGCTACGCGTTCGCGAGCAATTCGGACACAATCGCCGCCGCGCCGGCATCGGCTACGAGGACCGTGTAGTGGTTCGTACCGTCGATGAGCCTGACGGTCAGATGATCGAACTCGGCCTCGACCGCAGTGATCTGCTCTGGGGCGTAGAGGCCTGGTGTCTGGTCGAGAATGCCACGCGGGCACCACAACAGAGTCGTCGGAACCGAGACGCGCTCGATGGCCGAAGCCGAGATCGGATCGACGATGGCGGAGGCGCCGTCGACCAGGACGGCCCCCTTCGCCACGCTCGACCGAACATCGCCCTCTGGTGTGGTCACGGCGTCGTAGGTCACGTATGCCTCCACGGCAGGCGTCCACTCATTGGGCGGCTGGAATGCGGGGTGCGCGCGGAAGAAGTCGACGTATTCGTCGATGGTTGCCCAGCGCTGATTCAGCCGATCGAGTGCTGGCCCGATGACCGACTGGACAATTGCCTCGATCGCCTCGTCGTCGAGTTCGTCGATCTCGAATCCGCCGGGCAGGTCGACCACGAACGGCACACCACCGTCGACGAGAACGAGCCGTTCGACCCGGTCCGGGTGTCGCTCGGCGACGTTTGCGACAACAAAGGCCCCCATCGAGTGGCCGACGAAGACGGCCTTGTCGATGCCCATATGGTCGAGGACCGCAACCGCGTCGTCCGCGTGCTGGGCCAGGCCGTACTCACCGGGTGTGTCGGCGCTTCCTGCGCGACCCCTGTGGTCGACCGCGACCAGACTGACGGCACCGTGGCTTTCTGCGTCGAGCATGTCGCCGACGGCCTGCCACGAAAGATGGTTTGCCGTGATGCCGTGTGAAGCGACGATGACGGTGTCGCCACTCCCCCAGCGGCCGGCCGCCAGCGCTCCACCATCCACGGGAATCTCGAGCCGTTCGTACTGCGTCATGGGTGAACCGTAGTCAATCCCGATGAGTCGCTCACAAGCCCTTGCGCATCCGGCACACACAGCTATATCTTCGTGTGAATGATGACTACTCTCCGTGGTGGACGCAGATGGCTTCAAGCACTCTGCGTGGCAAGTACTTGTGTGGTGGCGGCATCGGTGTTCCCGCTGGCGACTGACGCCAATGCGGCTGGCACCGGCACGGTGCGCTTCGAGGTTGTCGATGCGGCTACCGGCGAAGCACTGCCGGCAAGTGTCTTTGACGCGGCACTGGGCGCCGTGTGGGACGGCTCGACCGACGCCGGAACGGTGATCGAACTGCCCGTCGGGGAACGCCAGATCTGGGCCATCTTCGGGCGGTATGGCAATGACTGGTGGTCGGAGGTCTACCGAACCGGCGAGCTGGCGACGGTCGAAGTGGCCGAGGATGTGGAGACCGTGGCTCGAATCGAAATGACACCACCGGCCCACGTTCGCTTTCAAGCGGTGTCGGAGTTCGGCCCGGCCCTCGACTCGCTCAACGCCACCACGTGGCTCGTGGATCCAGACACGGGATCATCGCGAGGAGCGTTCTCCGCTCTCACACCCACGGAGGCCACCGATGGCTGGTTCGAGATCGAAGTCTGGCCCGCACCGTTGCGAAGTGTTCTCGCCGTGGGGCAGTCGAGCGATCTGACATCGGTCGACATACCCCCGACCGAGGCGGGCACCATCCACACGCTGATGTCTCCCGTCGAGATCCTCGAGCCTCGATCGGCCACAGGCCGGGTCATCGACCCACAGGGCAACCCCGTGGAAGGTGCCAGGTTCCGCATACCCATTGGCGACAACGGAATGTGGTTGATCTACGACGATCTGCTCACCGGACCCGATGGCCGGTTCGAGATGTTGGAGACGCTGGGTGTCCCCATTGCCTACCCACCGGCCGACCGCCCCGATCTCGCAGCCGGCGGACCCCAGAGCGACGGAATACGCACCGCCGAGTGGCCCACCGATGAACGCCACCCCGAGGTCGAGATCGTCCTTCCGTACGGCCGTTGGGTGCCAGCCGGCACCCAACGAGCTGTGGCGACCGAGGCCGATCCGGTCGCCGTCTCGACGTTCTCGTACGGACCACTCGCTGGCGTCAACATCGTCGAGAAGGGGCGCACCTCGGACCAGGACTGGGTCAACACCGGTATCGAGCTCCAACCATATGGCGTTGGTCAACCGCTGCTCATCGACATTCACCCATCGATCGATCACCCCGAGGGAAGTGTTCCCACCATCGCGAGGCTCGGCGAGCAACCTCTCGAGTGCTCGGGCACCATCGGGTGTGGGGTGCAGAGAAGCAAGGGACCCCGCGGCGACCAGCTCGTCATCGCCTATCCGGCCGATCACCGGTGGAGCACCTACGAGCTCTACTTCGGGCCGGGCGGCGGAGGCCTCTTTGTGGACCCGCCCCTGATCCTCGGCAACGAAACCGACTTCGCGCTCAACTCGGTGAACGTCGGCTCGGCCGACGGCTGCGAGGCGCCGTTGACCGCCACGTTGGGGCCGGTGACCTATTTCATCGAGCCACCCCAGAACCTGATCGTGGATCTGATGTCGCCTCCGCCTGCATCGGCTCCTGGCACGATCGAGTTCGACTGGAACGGGAAGTTCGAGGTCGATCTCGATACTCCGGCCGCGTCTTCGGTGATCGTGCATCACGTCTACTACGGCTACCTGACGGTCCAGAGGCCCGATCTGGCGATCGGTGGTGTTCTCGATCGGCCATGCACTCCGCCGCCACCGACCACCACCACGACAACAACCAGCACCACGTCGACGACATCGACGACATCGACGACCCCGACGACCCCGACGACCGCTCCGCCGGCCGGTACCACTACGACCTCAACGACCAGTACGACACCGTCCACCACCTCCACCACCTCCACGACCTCGACGACCTCGCCAACAACAACATCGACTTCGACCGCCGCTGCCGGGCTGGCGCCCACATCGGCACCGGAGGGATACGCGGTCGTCACGTCGGCGGGTGGCGTCTACCCCTTCGGGGACATCACCGACCAAGGCAACGCCACCACCACAAACGCCACGGCCATCGAGCTTCACCCCTCGGGCGACGGCTACTGGATCCTCGACCAGGACGGCAACATCCATGCCTTCGCAAACGCGACCGACCAGGGCCACCTCGACCCCGCCACACTCGAAACCGACGAACGAGCCACAACCCTCGCATCCACACCAGACGGCAACGGTTATTGGATCTTCACCAACAGGGGACGAGTCAGCGCCCACGGATCCGCGGAATCACACGGTGACCTGCTCGCCTTCAGCCTCGCGGGCGACATCATCGGAGCCGCCTCAACCCCAACGGGCAACGGCTACTACCTCGTGGGATCCGACGGAGGTATCTTCGCCTTCGGTGACGCCAACTTCGCCGGATCGATACCCCAGGTCCTCCCCGGCGCCACCCTCGACCAGCCGGTCGTGGGCCTCACACCAGACCCGGACAACACCGGCTATTGGCTCGTCGCCGCAGACGGAGGTGTCTTCGCGTTCGACGCACCATTCCGCGGATCCATTCCCGCCATCCTGACGCCGGGGAACGGACTCGACGAACCGATCAACGGCATGGTCCCATACGGCAACGGCTACCTCCTCGTCGCATCCGACGGAGGCATCTTCAACTTCTCCAACCTCAGCTTTCTCGGCTCCCTCGGCGACACCAACCTCACCGATCCGATCACCGCAATCGACGCCATCTAGTTCCGGACACCACACTTCCCGGCCTACGGCAGATCCACATGCGCCGTGGTTGCCGCAACTACCGTCGGCGTCCATGGCAAGACGAGGACGGGCACGGTCGACTGCAGCTCAGCCACGCGTCAGGCAGCTTCCATGGCGCCAGGTCGACAACCCGCACGGGACATTGCCTGTGCTCGACCCCGAGGGGGTCGACACCATCCACGAGGCGTCGCTGCGGGTGCTCGAGGAGCTGGGGATCGAACTGTGGAGTGCCGAAGCGCGCCGACTGTTCGCCGACGCCGGCGCAATCGTCGAGGGTGAAACGGTCCGGGTCGGACGCGACATCGTCGACGCAGCACTCGCTTCAGCACCCGCCGAGTTCACCCTCACCTCTCGCAACCCCGCCAAGGCCCTGAACATCGGCGGAAACCGCATGGCGTTCGGCCTCGTGGCCGGGCCACCCGCGGTGCATGACGAGATCGATGGCCGCCGGGCATCGAATCTCGACGACTATCGCAACTTCATACGACTGGCGCACTACTTCAACGCCATCCACATCATCGGCAACCAGGTCGCCTCACCGCTCGAGTTGCCCGCGAACACGCGCCACCTCGATGCATACGACGCCAACTTGACGTACAGCGACCTGTGTTTCCACGCCTTGTCGATCGGTCGAGGTCGCGCTCTCGACGGCATCAACATGACGGCCATCGGCCGCCAGATCAGCCCCGAGGAGATGATCGACTCCCCCGGTGTCGCCACGGTCATCAACGTCAACTCACCACGCCGCTTCGACGAGGAGATGGCCCTCGGCCTGATGACGATGTCCGAGTTCGGCCAGCCCGTGTCGGTCACCCCGTTCACGCTCATGGGTGCCATGACGCCGGCGACACTCGGCGCCGCTCTCACCCAGCAGAACGCAGAAGCCCTGTTCGGCATCACCTTGACCCAGCTCACTCGGCCCGGTTCTCCCGTTCTGTACGGCTCGTTCACCTCAAATGTGGACATGAGGTCGGGTGCACCTGCATTCGGCACGCCGGAACACGCCAAAGCAAACGTCGCCAGCGGCCAGTTGGCACGCCGCTACGGCCTGCCCTACCGGGCCTCGCCCGCGAGCGCATCAAATACTGTCGACGCCCAGGCCGCCTACGAGACCCAGATGGCGTTGTGGGGATGTGTCCTCGGCGGAGCAAACCTCGTCTACCACGCAGCCGGTTGGATGGAGGGTGGCCTTCAGGCCAGCTACGAGAAGCTCGTTCTCGACGTCGAGATGCTCCAGCACATGATGGAGTTCCTCACACCCATCGATGTATCGCCCGACGAACTCGGCTTCGACGCCATGTCGCGGGTTCCCACAGGTGGCCACTTCTTCGGCGACGAACACACCCTGGCCCGCTACGAACACGCCTTCTACACTCCGATGCTCTCCGACTGGCAGAACCACGGCGCATGGGCCGAAGCTGGATCATTGAACACGACCCAACGGGCAACCGCATTGTGGCAGACCGCCCTCGACGACTACACCGAGCCGGCCCTCAACCCGGCCGCCCGCGCCGAACTCGACGAGTACATCGCCCATCGCAAGGAAGAGATCGGCACCGGGGAACCCTGAACCCGCAGGGCTAGATCCAGCCGACAACACGTTTGACCAAGAGATCTACGAACGAGTCGGGCTGGTCCGACATCTGGGTATTCAGCACATCGGAGGAGCAGACCATCCGATGGGCGAGAACCATCTTGCTCGCCTCGACATCCGAACAGAACATCCCCCACGGGTAGTCGTCGACACCAGCCGATACCAGGGCGTTGTGATAGTGGCGCAACATCTGTTCTTCGGCTTCACGATGTTCGGGATGAAGTGCCGTCGTGATGAGGTAGGCAACATCCCAGCCGGCGCGACCCCTGCCGATCAGCTGAAAGTCGACAACCACCAGAGACCCATCGGGCCGGTACAAGATGTTGTCGAGCCGGAAATCGCCGTGCTGCAAGGTCCACGGTTTGGACCCGAGCACTTCTGTGAGCTCTGGAATTCGCTCCTGTACGTCGTCGAGGCGAGCGATGAGCTCGTCGCCGATGACGTCGCGGAACCGTTCGATGAACTCGTCGCGATTGCGGATGTAGCTGGCCTGCCAGAGGCGAGGTGTTCGTTCGATGGGCCAGATCAGCTCAGATGCCTCTGTGGTCTCGTTCGACATCCAATTGGTGGCGTGGAACCCGGCCAGAACACCTAGACCAGCGAGGGCGTCATCGATCGAGCCGCCATCGAGCTGTGCAGGCGGGCGGGCATCGGCTATGTCCTCCATCACGATGACGTAGCGGCGTCTGCTCCTCTTCGACAACCCGATGAACCGCATGATCACCCAGTTGACCCCCCTCACGGGCAGGCGGGTGAACAACTTCTCGACCAGCCGATCGATCCAGGGTGCGGGATGGGGATCGAAGTCGGCATGGTGGAACTGCGGCATCGGCAGGCCCATGCGCTCGCCCAGGTCGCGGTAGGCGACAATTTCGCGTTCGTAGACCTGGAGTGCCTCGCCGACCGCCCTGTTGTCGTCGTGGAGCGCCGGGACCTTGACGATGACCGAGTCGGGTAGATCCTTGGCCAAGGCCTGCTCTGAGTGGATCCACTGAAGGTGACAGCGGAACAGATCGCCGATGAAGCCGATGCCGTGTCCGACCGGCTCCGTCCGGACACCGGCGAGACGTGTACCCCCAGGCGGTGACAAGACCTCCCCAAGCCACTGCGCCGTGAACTCGGATTCGAGCTGCGGTATGTGTCGACGTTTTCCCATGCGCATACCTCGCTCGATGTTAGGACCTTGGACCCTTTCGATCTGCTTTTCCACACCTTGTTGAAACAGGCGCCTAGTATCGCGGGTCATGGCCGAATCGACTCAACTCACCGTCGTTGCGATCGGTGGGCATTCCTTGCTCGATCCCGATCTGCCGCCGACGGTCGCGAACCAGTTCGAGATCACGAAGGCGGCCATGTCGCCCTTGGCCGACCTTCTCGATCGGGGCGAACGCGTGGTCCTCACCCACGGCAACGGACCCCAGGTCGGCTTCATGCAGCTTCGTTCGGAGCTCGCCAGCGCCGAGCTTCCCGAGGTCCCCCTCGACTCTCTCGTCGCCGATTCCCAAGGCGCGATGGGATACATGATCGAGCGGTCCCTTCGAGGCGTCCTGAGGCGACGCGCAAACCATGGGCGCGTCGTCACGATCGTGACCGAGGTCGAGGTCGACCCGAAGGACCCGGCTTTCGAGAACCCCAACAAGCCGATCGGCCGCTTCTACACCCCAGAGGAAGCCGAGGCCCTGGCCGCCGAACGTGGTTGGCGCACCATGGCCGATCCCAAACGTGGCGTGCGCAGGGTCGTCCCCTCGCCTCAACCCCAACGTATCGTTCAGCTCGAGACCATTCGTCAGCTGAACGACCTGGGCATCACCGTCATCTGTTGTGGTGGAGGAGGCATTCCGGTCAGCCACGACGCCGACGAGAACATCGTCGGGCTCGAGGCGGTCATCGACAAGGACAGGGTCAGCATGTTGCTCGCGGTCGGCCTCGAAGCCAAGTGCCTCGTCATCACCACCAGCGTCGACCGTGTCTACACAGGCTTCTACTCCGAAGATCCGGTCGCCCACGACGAGATGACCGTCAGCCAGGCCCGTTCGTTCGCAGAGGCGGGCGAGTTCGCCGCCGGCAGCATGGGTCCAAAGATCGAGGCAGCGATCGACTTTCTCGAGGCCATCGATGGAGAAGCCATCATCTGCCTTCCCGAAGATCTCGTCGCCGCAATGAACGGCGATGCAGGAACACACATACGCCGCGGCTGAAACGGGTGACCGCGGCCAGATATCGACCAGAACCCGAAGGAGCACCCAGATGCAACTGCTCGAATCGCTCGACCAGGCACGGCTCGACGCCGTGTTCGGCCAGAGCCTGCTGCTGACCCAGGACTGGTCCGTCGAGGAACTCGACACCATCCGCGATCTCGCCCGTGTTCTGGCCGAGTTCGACCGCCAGGGGCTCAAGGCTCCCCTCTGTGAACACGAGCTCGCTTGGGCCGTGTTCTTCGACCAGTCGACTCGCACCAAGAGCGCCTGGGCGGGAGCGGCCAGCAGGTTGGGCATGCATCCCGTCATCGTCGATGGCTCCTCCACCCAGGTGTCACATGGTGAAACCGCCATCGAGACCGGAGCGATGCTCGGCATGAACGCCCACGCCATGGGCATCCGCCACGACCTCATTCTGGGCGAAGGCAACACATTCATCCGCGACATCAAGAAGGGCATCGACGACTACCTCGATGCCACCGACGACTCACGCCGGGTGCCCATCGTCAACCTGCAGTGCGATATCGACCACCCGACCCAGAGCATGGCCGACCTTCTCTGGATGGAGGAGAACTTCGGCGATCTGGCGGGCAAGAAGATCGCCATGACGTGGGCCTACTCGCCCTCGTACGCCAAGCCGCTGTCGGTACCCCAGGGCATCATCACCCTGATGACCCGTTTCGGAGCCGACGTCACCCTCGCCCACCCGCCCGGATACCAGCTGATGGACGAGTGTGTGTCGGCAGCCGAGTCGAACGCCGGCGGAGGCGGGTCGTTCCGCGTCGTCGACGACATGGATGAGGCCTTCCAGGACGCCGACATCGTCTACCCCAAGAGCTGGGGAGCCTACGACCTGATGCTCGAGCGTGTCGATGCCAACGCTGCGGGCGACAAGGCCGAAATGGCCAACATCGAGCAGAAGGCGCTCGAACGCAACGCCATGCACACCGACTGGATCTGCGACGAACGCCGCATGGGCCTCACCAGTGGGGGCGATGCCTTGTACATGCACTGCCTGCCAGCCGACATCGGCGCCGAGGTAACCCCCGGTGTCATGTCGAAGCACACCGTCAACGTCGCACGCGAGGCCAACTGGAAGGTGTATGTCGTCATGGCGCTGCTCGCCGGCGGCAAGGTCCCCGATCTGAAATCGGCCCTGCACACACTCGCCAACGAAGCACAGGACCAGATCTGATGAACAACCTCGACCAACGAATCGCCGAGCTGAGCGCCGAGTACCTGCCCTTGGCCGCCGAGATCCTTCGCGAGGTCATCCGTATCCCCGCCGACTTCGTCGACGTTCCCGTCGACCAGGGTGGCGACCCGAGCTGTGGACTGAGCAACCACGAGGGGCCTCGCCTCGAATACTTGAAGGACAAGATCGTCGAGATCGAGGCGGTTCGCTCCGCCGACGATGTCTGGTTCGACGATTTCGGGAACCTCGTGTGGACCGTCAGCGACCCCGACGACGGGATCGCCGCCGCCGACAAACGTGTGGTCTATTTCGACGGCCACAGCGACACGGTCAAGGCCCTTCCCGCCGCATGGCGCGAGAAGCTGGTCGGGATCGACGCCTACGATGGCCTCGTCGACGAGGGATCCGTCGACCGCGAGTTCCTTCGTTCACAACTCGGCTACCTTCCCCCAGACGACGAATGGGACAATCTGATCTTCGGGCGCGGCTCGGCAGACCAGCTCGGAGGCGTCGTTTCCCAGGTGCTGGCGACCAAGATCGCGCTCGAGCTCACATCCGAGGGTGCCCTGGAAGGTGTCATCATTCGTTCCTACGCGACGGCCTGCGAAGAGGACAACGACGGCGCAGGACCCATGTACTTGATTCGGGAGGTGCTGCCGGGTGCCGGTCCCGAACTCGTCCCAGATGTCGTGATCCTCACCGAGGGAACGGGCGATGCAAACAAGGGCGCTCTCGGCATCTACCGAGGACAACGCGGCCGCATGCAGATCGAGGTCGCAGTCACCGGGCGTTCGTGCCACGGCTCCATGCCATGGGAAGGACTGAACCCCCTCGAATATGGTGGTGCGATCATCTCGGAGGCGGCCAGGCGCTACGACGAGCGCGATGGTTTCCTCGACGATCCATTCCTCGGCCACGGCACCCGCACCGCGTCGTGGTCTGCACTCGACACACCGTCCGACTGCGCTGTACCAGATCGTTTCGTGTTCCGTTTCGATCGTCGTCTGACCGTGGGCGAGCTCCCCGATCAGGCCGTTGCCGATGTCGAGGCACTCGACGCGGTTGCCACAGCAAGAGCCGCAGGCCTGACGGTCGACATATCGATCCCCACATACAACGAGCCGTCGTGGCGTGGCTACGTGCTGGGCAACGATCAGATCTACATGGGCTGGGCCACACCGGAGGAACATCAGGCGATCCAGACAGCGGTGTCGGTCTACGACTCGGTCGTGGCTCCCAACATCGAGACTCCGGTGACCGAGGGCGGAGGCATGCGTGCCGAGGTCAGGGTCGACCGGTGGATCTTCTCGACCGACGGCGTCGGATTCCCGATCCGAACCGATGACGACTCATTCGACGTGCCAGAACACAAGTCCTGGGTTCAGGCCGGCGAGTACAAACACCCGGCGATGTTCGGCATCGGGGCGGGCTGTGAACAGAACACCCACAAGATCGGAGAGTGCACAGACCAGCGCGAACTCCGCCTGGCCATCGCGTTCATGAGCCGCTTCCCGAGCGCTTACGCCGCCGGCTCCTGACCGCACGCCCTACGATCGCGGGTCATGGCTGTTCCCAGCACCGAAGAGGTCAATGCCTTGGTGGCCGAAACGTATCCGGCCATCTATGCCGAGGGGATGCGCTGCGTCGAGATCGCCGAGGGCATGGCCGTGGCACGCTGGCCCTTCGACGAGTCGAAGCTGCGTCCTGGGGGTCTCATCGCCGGGCCGACCCAGTTCGCGGTGGCCGACGTTGCCCTCTGGTACCTGGCGTTCAGCGTCATCGGTCTCGAGCCGATGGCGGTCACGTCGAACATCTCGATCGACTTCCTCCGTCCGGCGACCGGTAGCGACCTGCTGGGACGGGCGACGTTGCTGCGGGCCGGACGCACTCGCATGACCGGCCGCGTCGACCTCTGGATCGATGGATCTCCCGAGCGTCCCGTCGCCCACGCAACCGGCGGCTATGCCCTGTTGTCACCACGGTAATACTCTCGCTGCCATGGAGAACCTAGAGGGCAAGGTCGCAGTCGTCACCGGGGCCGCCAGCGGTATGGGCAAGTCGTTTGCCGACCGCCTGGCGCGCGCAGGCATGAAGGTGGTCATGACCGATGTCGAGGAGCCGCGCCTCGACGCGGCGGTCGAGGAGGTGCGCTCGCACGGAGGCGAGGTGCTGAGTGTCGTCGCCGACGTCAGCAAGGATGACTCGATGGATGAACTTGCCGCCGCGACCTTCGACGCGTTCGACACCGTCCACGTGGTGTGCAACAACGCTGGAGTTGCCGGCAACCTCGGATCGGACGATCTTCGCACCGCCGACTGGAAGTGGGTCATCGACGTCAACCTGTGGGGCGTCATCCACGGTCACCGGGTATTCCTCCCCCGCCTCATCGAGCAGGGCGAAGGCCACATCGTCAACACCGCGTCGATGGCCGGTCACCTTCCAGGACACTCCGCCTACTCGGCGAGCAAGTGGGCGGTGGTCGGCATCACAACCGGCCTCTTCCAAAGCATGCAGTCGAAGAACACGGGCGTCGGTGTCTCGTGTTTGTGCCCAGGTTGGGTAGACACCGACATCGCAAAATCAGAGCGCAACCGACCCGAGTGGGCGGCTCCCAACTCACTCGAGGAGCTCACGCCGGACCACGAAGCCACACAGGTCTGGCTACACGACGTGCTCCGCAACGGGAAGAGCCCAGAGTCGGTCGCCGACCAGGTGTACGACGCGATCACCAACAACAGGTTCTGGATCTTCACCGACATGGAGATGGTGGCACGCCTCGCCGACCAACATGACTCGATCATGAACAACCGCAACCCCGAACCGATCGCAGTCTTCGACGCCTAGCCGCGCTCTGAGCGGACCTGTGTATACGACGGCGACCAACTGGCACCACGGACCCGCGAGGCAGCACGCGCAACTCCCGTGAGGGTGGTCTCGTGATCGATCGATCGCAGCAACCTCAGATCGGTCACGTCTGCGATCATCTGGAGCAACACGTCGGACTGGCTCAACCCTCCGTCGACGAACAGCTCGCCCTCGACGCCGAGCACCTCACAAACCTCGCCAACCCTCGCGGCGATTCCGGCCAGAACGCCCCTGACCATGTCGGCGGCAGTCGTCGACAGACTCAATCCGGAGAACACGGCGCGCACATCTGGGTCCTGACGTGGGGTCCCCAGCCCCGCGAGCGCGGGCAGGAAGTCGACACCGTCACGGCCGAGGGCAGCGACCTCGTCGAGGTGCTCGACGGTGTCGAGCAGGCCGAGTCGCACGAGCCACTCGACCGCAGAACCTGCTGCGTGAACGGAACCCTCGACGACATATTCCTCGTGGGCACCGGCCTGGTCGGCCTCGATCTGTCGTCCCAATCCGCTTCGCATCGAACGGTACAGCGGCAACACGTATGCACCTCGGGGAGCCACACCCGGAGAGGCCCCGAGGGCCACATCGACCATGGCCGAAGTACCGAGCGTCAGCTTGGCTTGGCCTTCGACCAACCCATGAGCCAAACATGAGGCCATCTGGTCGCCACACCTGGCCGATAGAGGGATCTCGGAGCCCACCACCAGGGCGTCGGTCACCCCAACGATGTCGTCCGTACTGACAATGTCGCCGAGCGTCGATCGTTGGGCACCGAATAGATCGAGCGCCAAATCGCTCCACGCTCCGGTGCCGTTCGCGTAGAACCCGGTCGATCCGGCGTTCGAAGGGTCGGTTGCGTGAACCCTTCCTCCCGAAAGACGCCACATGAGCCACGAATCGACCGTGCCGTAGCGCAAGGTCCCGCGCTCGGCGGCGGCCATACACGCTTCATCGTGGTTGTTCAACCACTCGATCTTCGTGCACCCAGCCGACGTGGTAGCCGGGATGCCGCCCGATCGGAGCTCGGCCACACGACCGTTGGTACGGGTGTCTTGCCACCCGATGATGGGGTGCAGGGCTGCCCCTGTTTCGGCGTCCCACGCCACGACACTTCCCCTCTGGTTCGTGATACCCAGAGCGTCGACCTCGTCCAGCTCGACCCCCGCCTCGTGACACACGGCCACGAGCAGGTCTCGAGCAGCGTCGACCATCTCGTGGGGATCCTGCTCGACGGCACCCTCGAAGGGGTGGTTCGCCGGGAGGTGATACCCCTCGACACCGATACGTTCACCCTCGGCACTGAACAACCCGACCCGAATGCTGGTGGTTCCCGCGTCGATCGCTGCCACGTATGCCATCAGGGAATCAGCACCCCTGGATTCATCAACCCCTCCGGGTCGAGTGCCCGCTTGACCGAGCGCAGCATGCCTACGCCGGCTTCGCCGAGCTCCGAGGGCATCCAATCTCGCCGAACCCGCCCGATGCCGTGGTGATGGGCCACTCCCACACCGAGGGCGGCGGTCGCCTTCATGGCCACATTCCAAAAGGTGTCGTAGGTGGCCCCATACCGCTGCAGGTCCTCGGGGATGGCCGCGACCGTGAAGTACAGGTTCGCCCCTGATCTGTAGGCGTGCGACGAGTGTCCGCTGGCGGCCACCACACCCGGAACCGCCTTCAATGCGGCCACGACATCGTCGTACAGCCGCGGAAGCACACTCCATGGAGCGGCCACCTCGATCGTGTCCGACACGATGCCCTGCTTCAGAAGTTCGTCCCATGTGGGAACGGCGTTTCGGTGCTCGAACCAGGTGTCGACCGCCTCGGACTCAGCCGCAACACCGCCACGAGCGCCGCATAGTCCTTCGGTCGCAGCGGCTTGCAACGCTGCGAGGCCCGGCGGTCCCTCGTGCAAGAAGATGAGCATGCAGTTGCCCTTTGGCATGTGATCTCGGAAGTGGCGCCAGGACTCACGCCCGTCGTACAGCCGCGCTACCGGTGGGCGCCAACCCTGACGCATGACCGCCCTGATCGCGTCGAGACCGGCAGCAAAGTCGGCGAAGTGAAACGCCTGACGTACACCCGGTTCTGGTTGTTCGCGCACCGACAAGGTCACCTCGGTGACAACACCGAGTGTGCCCTCACTGCCCATCAGCAGCTGCCGGAGATCGGGTCCAGCAGATGCTCTGGGGGTGTCGCGACTGTGATACACGGAGCCATCGGCGAGGACTGCCTCGAGCGAGTAAACCATGTCCTCGATGTTGCCGTAGGCGGTCGAGTACTGACCCGACGCTCGGGTTGCCACCCAGCCGCCCACCGTAGACAGTTCTATGGATTGCGGCCAGTGACCGATCGTCAGCCCGCTCTCCGCCATCATGGTCTCGGCGACAAAACCGTTCGTTCCACCACCAAAGGTGGCCAACAGATCATCGGTCGACAGCGACACGAGACCGGTCATGTGTTCGGTGCTGAGAACGACCGCATCGGTCGAGGCCAGGACACCTCCGCACACACCAGACCCTCCACCTCGCGGGATCATCGGCACCTTGTGAGCCCGACAGATCGAGACGACCTCGGCCATCTCGGCTGCATTTACCGGGGCACACACCGCCATCGGCGCAACCTCGGGCTCTCCTGCGGTGATGGCGATCTGGCTGCGCGACCAGGTATCGCGGGCGCGTTCGACCCGTTGATCCTCGTCGAGAAGTAGGCCAGCACCCAAGACCGCCGAGAGGTCGTCCAGAAGTGTCTTCATGGGGCATCCCCTTTGAAAGAGAGTTCGTCAGCGAACCGAGCGCGCACCTGGGCCAGCTCGATCTCGGTCTGTTGCGAGGTCCAGCCCAGCTTGACCGCCATTCGGGCCGCCATCGAGCACGCCAGCTCGTCACGGTGAGCGGCGACGTACCAGGCGACCCGGGTACGGCGATAGACAACATCCTCGAGTGAGGTGGCCGCCTCGACGTCGATCGCCCAGTCGACCTCGCCGGCGACGACCGGGACACCTTCGATCAACGGCTCAGGGCCCAGCGCCAATACGTCGGCGGCTTCGGATCCATACATCCGGCCGAGACGCACGGACAGGGCATCGTCGGCGACCTCCTCGGGCTCGCCGCCGGGAATTGCTGCCGTCCCAGGTCCGTCGGGCAGTCGACGCCCCAGCTGCTTGGCAACCACCTCGACGACGTCCTCTGCCATCCGTCGGAATCCGGTCAGTTTCCCACCCGCGATCGAGACCATGCCACCGGGACCCACGACGACCTCGTCCTTGCGAGATATCTCCTTGGCAGCCTTGCCCTCCTGTGCGACCAGCGGCCTGACGCCCGCCCACGTCGCGATCACGTCGTCGAACGTCAGCGGTTCGATGTCGAAGTAGCGATCCATCGGGGCGAGCAGGTACCTGACGTCCTCTGGCTCGATCTCGGGCCAAAGTGGCCGGTCCCCGCCGTAGCTGGTGTCTGTGGTTCCGATGTAGACACTGTCGCCACGGGGAATCACGAAGACGGACCGGCGATCTTCGGCGGTGCAGATGACCAGATGGTTCACCGGCAGGCGCCGGCGCTCGAGGACCACGTGGATGCCCCTGGACAGGTGCAGACGGGTTGAGGGCTCGGTACCAGCCGCTACCACATCCAGCTCCATACATACGACGTCGTCGACCCAGGGGCCGGCGGCGTTGACAACAACCGAGGCTCCAACGATCACCTCACGACCTGTTTCATGGCAACGGGCCACAACACCGACCAGCTTGCCGTTCAACTCCTTCGCACGGACCATGGGCAGGCGGTTGGCAACCACCGCTCCGTCGGCGACGGCGGCGCGAAGAACCCCCAACACAAGCCTCGCGTCGTCGGTGAGATACTCGCGGTACGCAACAGCCCTCGTGTAGGTGTCGGCTCTCAGTAGGGGTTCGTTGACCACTATCTCGTCGGTGCCCCAGTTCTGGTGCCGGTCCGCGTCGCCGATGCCCCCCAACTTCTCGTAGGTACCGATACCCGCCCTGAATTTGGTGGCGCCGGCCAGGTTGCGTGCGGGTACGACCATGTAGCAAGGCTCTGCCAGGTGTGGTGCCATCGCGTGTACGGCTTGGCGCTCGCGCGCTGTCTTGCGAACCAGGTCGACCTCTCCGCTGGCCAGATACCGCAGGCCTCCGTGAATCAGCTTCGACGAACGCGACGAAGTTCCTGAAGCAAAGTCCTCGGCCTCGATCAGAGCAACGCTCAGTCCTCGGCCGGCTGCGTCGCGCGCCACCCCGGCGCCGGTGATGCCTGCCCCGATCACCACGACGTCGAAGGTTTCCTGTTCCAGGCGGTCGAGCAGATCAGCGCGGCTGTTCGGCGTCAGCTGGGTATTCGTCACACCACGACAATAGGCGTCGCGTCCGGCTCAAGACGTACCATCGAGCCATGGAGTTTCGCAACGTCACGATCGTCGACGGCACCGGCGCTGCCCCCTTCGTGGGCGATGTCGTAGTGGAAGGAGATCGTATTGTCGAGGTCAGTGTTTCGACCCCGCCCGCAGACGGGCCCGGCCAGGCAACCGGCCTGGTGCTGGCTCCGGGCTTCATCGATGTCCACACCCACGACGACGTCCAGCTCCTCAGTACACCCGACATGGACTTCAAGACCCTGCAAGGTGTCACATCGGTGGTCGTCGGAAACTGTGGCTTCTCGGCCGCACCTTCCTACGCCGACCTCCCGATGGGTCCGTCGTTTGCGACGATGACCGACTACTTCGCCGCTCTCGACAACGAGCCCGCCGCCGTGAACGCCACCGTTCTCGTCGGTCATGGCTCGGTGAGGTCGGCGGTCATGGGGTTCAAGGAGAACAGAGAAGCCACATCAGACGAGATGGCCGCCATGTCCGCCCGTGTCATCGAGGCTCTCGACGCCGGCGCCATCGGCATCTCGAGTGGCCTCGCCTACGAGCCGGGACGATACTCGGGACCCGACGAGATGAAACAGCTGGTTGGCCTCGTCGCCGACGCCGGCGGCATCTACACGACCCACATGCGCAACGAGGCCAATGGCCTGCTCGACAGCATCGACGAATCGATCGCCGTTGCCGAAACAACCGGCGCCCCGCTACAGATCTCGCACCTCAAGGCATCGGACAGATCGGTGTGGGGTGAGGTGGTCCCCGCTCTCGAGAAGATCGAAGCGGCGAGGGCACGCGGCGTCGATGTCATGTTCGACCAGTACCCGTACACCCGCGGCAGCACATTCTTCGACCAGGTCGCGAATTCAGGCGCCTTCGAAGGGCAGTCCGAGTTCGGCTCGCTGAGCCCAGAAGAGGTCCTCATCGCCAGCGCACCCGGCCGCCCCGAATGGGAGGGACGAACGCTCGCCCAGGTCGCCGACGACGAGGGTGTCGACACTCGCACCATGATCGATCGAATCGTCACCGAACTCGACCGTCGGTGTGTCGTGATCCTCGATCGCATGTGTGAGGAGGATGTCCAGACGGTCATGTCGCACCCCGAGATGATCGTCGGGTCCGACGGCGTCTACGGCGGATCGAGACCACATCCCAGGTTGCACCACACCTACCCGCGCATCCTCGGACATTACGTCCGCGAGCTGGGTTTGCTCGAACTACCCCGCGCAGTTCAGGCGATGACGTCGGCTGCTGCGAAACGGTTCGGTTTCCACGACCGAGGAGTCATCGAGGCGGGTGCCTACGCCGACCTGGTCCTGTTCGACCCCGAGACGATCATCGACACCGGCACCTACATGGACCCCAAGACCGTGCCAACCGGCATCGAGGGGGTTTGGGTCAACGGAACCCTGGTCGTCGAGAACGGAGCCATCACCGGCGAGCGGCCCGGTCTCGCCCTGCGACACCGCTAGGGGTGCTTCGAGCTACTCGAGCGTCGCTCAGTTGGTCGAACAACCGTCGGACCGCCAGCCTCGCACCTCGGCCACGTCCGTGCGCGGCCTTCACCGTCGTGGATCCTGCCAAGGGCCCGACCGTCCGCCCACCAGAAGATGCGTATCGTTGGCCTCCGCGAACGAAACTGGTGTGATGACAGCTCGGATCGAGAGGCGAGGCCGCGAATACGCCATCGTCACAGGCGGGTACTGGGCGTTCACCATCACCGACGGCGCACTGCGCATGCTGGTGCTCCTCCATTTCCACGATCTCGGATACTCACCGGTCTCGATCGCGTTCCTGTTCTTGCTGTACGAGGTCATGGGTATCGTCACCAACCTCGTCGGGGGCTGGATCGGTTCGCGCTCGGGCCTACACCGGACTCTCACGGCCGGGCTTGCTCTCCAGGTGATCGCCCTGTGTGCTCTGACACTGCCCAATGCCGCTTGGGAAGAGGTCATCTCGGTCGCCTACGTCATGGGTTTCCAAGCCTTGTCCGGCATCGCCAAGGACCTGACCAAGATGAGCTCGAAGAGCGCAGTGAAGCTGGTCGCAGGTGATGTCGAGGGCGCCGTATTCAAACTTGTCGCCCTCCTGACCGGATCGAAGAATGCCCTCAAGGGATTCGGCTTCTTCCTCGGCGGTGCGCTGCTGGCGTGGCTGGGCTACGACGCGGCGCTGTTCAGCCTGGCGGCTCTGGTCGGCCTCGCTCTGATCGCGGTCTGGCTGCTACTCAAGGGAGATCTGGGATCCTCGACAGGGCCGGTGAAACAACAGACCCTGAGGGCGAGTCTCTCGAAATCGAAGCAGATCAACGTCTTGTCGGTCGCCAGGCTGTTCCTGTTCGGAGCGCGCGACATCTGGTTCGTGGTCGCGGTTCCCATCTTCTTCTCCGAGCGGTTCGGATGGAGCCACGGTCAGATCGGTGCCTTCATGGCGTCATGGATAATCGGCTACGGCATCATCCAGTCGTTCGCGCCCCGCGTGGTGCGAGGTGATGTCGCAACAGCACGCCGCTGGGTGTGGGCTCTGGCTGGGGCGACCATGGCCCTCGCCGTGGTGGTCCAGCTCGACGTGGCACTGGAAGTGACGGTGGTCGGCGGATTGATCGTGTTCGGCGCCCTCTTTGCCGTGAACTCGTCGCTGCATTCGTATCTGATTCTTGCGTTCACGACCCGCGACGACGTCGCCCTCGACGTCGGCTTCTACTACTCGGCCAACGCCGTGGGGCGACTGGTCGGAACGATGTTGTCCGGCACCCTGTACCTGGCAGGCGGAATCGAGTTCGCGCTGTGGGGATCGGCAGCCTTCGTGATGATCAGCGCCTTGTTGACCGCCCGCCTGCCGGCATCGAGCTGAGGTCACTGCCCGGCGAATGCAGGCACATCACCGGGCAACGCCTGCCCACCCCCGAAGGGTTCAAGCAACGTCGAAGCCGGCCTCGTCGATCGCCGCCACGATTGCATCGCCCGACCCTCCGACGACCGTCACCGACTTGGTGGCGAGGTTCACATCGACCGACTCGACCCCCGAGACGGCAGAAACTTCCTTGGTGATCGATGCAACACAATGGTCGCAGCTCATGTCGGGAACGTCGTAGACGGTGGCGGTACTCATGACACAGGACGGTATCCGCCAAATCGGCGCAAACGAAGGCTGTTCGTCACAACAAACAACGACGACAACCCCATCGCACCCGAGGCGATCATCGGGTTGAGCACACCCGACGCAGCGAGCGGGATTGCTGCTGCGTTGTAGGCAAATGCCCAGAAGAGGTTCACCTTGATCGTCCCCAGGGTGCGACGCGAGAGTGCGATCGCGTCGGCGACAGCCCGGAGGTCTCCGCTGACGATGGTCAGATCGGAGGCCTCGATGGCCACGTCGGTGCCTGTGCCGATGGCGATTCCGAGATCTGCCTGGGCGAGGGCCGGCGCGTCGTTGATACCGTCGCCGACCATGGCCACACGGTGACCAGCCTCTTGCAGGCGCCTGATCTCGGCGGCCTTGTCGTCGGGCAGAACCTCGGCGATGACCCGCTCGATGCCGACCGACGCCGCAACCGTCTCGGCGGTCCGCCGATTGTCGCCGGTGAGCAAGGTGACATCGAGCCCCAGATCTCGGAACGATTCGATCGCTTCGGGCGAGGTCGCCTTCACCGTGTCGGCGACCATCAGCACGATCTCGGCACGTCCTTCACGTCCACCCAGTACTGCGGTGATTCCACGCGATTCCGCGTCGGCTACGACCCGTTCGACAGCGTCTGGAATCTCATCGAACAACAACCTGCGGCCAACCCTGACCTCGATCCCGTCGATCGACCCGACGACGCCCCGACCCGCAAGATTCTCGAACCCGTCAACAGACCGGTGTTCGGCGCTGACCTTGCTGACCGCCTCGGCGATCGGGTGCTCCGACAACAACTCGATCGATGCCACAAAACTCTCCAGCTTCGGCACCTCGTCGTCGCTGAGTTCGGGAGCGACGGCGTCGACGAGGGTCATTGCCCCAACCGTCACCGTTCCCGTCTTGTCGAGCACCACCACATCGACCGTCCTGGTGTCCTCGAGAACCTCGCCACCCTTGATAATGACGCCCAGCTGGGCGCCGCGCCCGGTGCCCACCATGATGCCAAGTGGTGTTGCCAGACCAAGCGCACACGGACAGGCGATGATGAGGACCGCCACGGCAGCGGTGAACGCCTCATTGGCTTGGTGCCCGGTGATGAACCAGCCCGCGAGGGTCAGCAGAGCCACGCCGATGGCGGTCGGCACAAAAACTGCCGACACCCTGTCGGCCAACCGTTGCACTTCAGCCCTGCTGCCCTGGGCCTCGTCGACCAGCCGGATGATCTGAGCCAGCGCAGTGTCGGCTCCCACGCGGGCCGCCTCGACCTCGATGGCTCCGCTGGTGTTGATCGTCGCCCCGATGACCTCGGCACCGGGCCCGACCTCGACCGGAACAGGTTCGCCGGTGACCATCGACTCGTCCACCGCCGATCGACCGGCGATCACTACCCCATCGGTGGCAATCTTCTCGCCGGGACGAACCAGGAATCTCATTCCGACTGCGAGATCATCGAGTGCGATCTCGTCACCTCCGACAAGTCGCGCAGTGCCGGCGCTGAGGTCGGCCAGGGCACGGATGGCATCGCCGGATCGCCTCTTCGCCCTCGCCTCAAACCACTTGCCGAGCAAGATGAGGGTGACGATGACAGCGCCGGTCTCGAAGTAGATGTGCCCCCCGTCGATGTCGAACAACAAGACGACCGCCGACCAGATCCAGGCCGCCATCGACCCCATCGAGACCAGGGTGTCCATCGTGGTCGACCCGTGCCTGATGTTCAGGCCAGCGGCCCGGTGGAAGGTCCATCCGGACCAGAACACCACGGGCGTCGCCAGGGCAGCGACGACCCACTCCCATCCCGAGAACCGCAGTGCGGGCACCATCGAGATGAACATGGCCGGAGTGGCGAACACGGCGCCGAACAGCAGGCGTCTTCTGAGGTCGGCCTCGCGGCGTTCCTCGGCCGACTCGGCCGTGTCGTCGGGATCGAGCAGCCCGTATCCGAGACCCTCGATGGCGCCACGGATCGTGTCGAGATCGAGTTCGGGACCGTGCAGCACCGTGGCCTTGCCTGTGGCGAAGTTCACCGTGGCATCGCTGACACCGTCCATGCGACCGAGCTTGCGCTGAATCCGGTTCGCACACGCGGCGCACGTCATGCCGTCGACGCTCAGGTCTTCACGCATCTCGACCGTCATGGGCCGATTGTATGGCTTCTGGTCGAGCTCGACCCCAGTGTGCCGCCGTCGCCCGGCATCGGTTGGTATCTGGGCGTTCGGACGTGTCGACGGTCAGGCCCGGGTCGGCTCGACAAACGCGCCCTGCGGCTCGTCAGTCCCAGATGGCGAGGTGCGATTCGGGATCGAAGAAGTGCACGTTCTCCATGGTGACGGCAACCTGGATTTCGGTGCGGGCACGAGCCCGGCTGCGGGGATCGAAACGGCCCACAGCCATGGTGTCTTCACCGATCTCCTCGACGGCGTCGGGATCGCCCGAGTCGACAGCTGGTGCATCGAGCGGGAAGTGGGCGATGATCTCGCTGCCGAGAGCCTCGATGTGCGACACGGTTGCCGGAATCGTGACAACACCTTCGGGATCGGGGACCCGTTCGAGATCCTCGAGGTCCTCGGGACGGATCCCGACGATAAGCCGCTTGCCGTCGAAGCTGCGCAGGGCAGGGCGCGCCTCGAAGATCGAGGCCGGAATCGGCAGACGGAATTGGCCGAGCACGACCTCGTCGCCGTCGAGTGTGGCCTCGCGCAGGTTCATCGAAGGTGATCCGATGAAGGCGGCCACGAATACGTTCGAAGGCCTGTCGTAGAGGTTCTGTGGTGTGTCGACCTGCTGGAGATAGCCGTCCTTGAGCACCGCGACACGGTCGCCCATGGTCATGGCCTCGACCTGGTCGTGTGTCACGTAGACGGTAGTGACGCCAAGGTCGTGCTGGAGGCGGGCGATTTCCGCGCGCATCTGGACGCGGAGCTTGGCATCGAGGTTCGAGAGAGGCTCGTCCATGAGGAACGCCGACGGCTGACGCACGATGGCACGCCCCATCGCGACGCGCTGACGCTGACCACCCGACAGCTGGCCGGGCTTCTTCTCGAGTTGGGCGTCGAGCTCGAGAACGCGCGCAGCCTCACGGATTCGCTGGTCGGCTTCGTTCTTCGGGACACGCGCCAGCTTGAGAGCGAAACCGATGTTGTCGTACACACTCATGTGCGGATAGAGCGCATAGTTCTGGAACACCATGGCGATGTCGCGATCCTTGGGTTCGACATCGTTGACCAGCCGATCGCCGATCTTCATCTCGCCGTACGAGATCTCCTCAAGGCCCGCAATCATCCGAAGAGCGGTCGACTTGCCACAACCCGACGGGCCGACAAGCACGAGGAACTCCTTGTCGGAGATGTCCAGATCGAGGTCGTGGATAGCGTGAAATCCGTTCGGGTACACCTTGTTGATCTTGTCCAGGACTACTTCAGCCATTCCATTCCCCTTCTCGACGCCCCGGCCATACTAGGCCCTGGATCACGTCGATGTAAGAGCCGCCGATCCCAGGCCCCAAAGGTGCGAGCCCAGGCCCGCAGATGTGTGCTCGGTGCGCCGCTCAAGAATCTGTGCGAATCGGCGCCAACCACACAGCAGCATTGGCGGGCAGCTCGAGATGACCCTCGATGGAGGTTTCGACCCGCACCGACGAAAGCAGAACAGTCCCCTCGACATCATCGATACACACGGGCGTGTCTCCCATGTTCAGAAGACACCGAGCTCCACTGCCTCTGGTGAAGGCAACAACATCGCTACCCACATCGAACATCTCGAGGTCCTCGTCCTCGGTGAACCATTTCTTGCGCAGGGCGAGCGCTGTCCGGTACAGGTTCAGCATCGAGGAGGGATCGTCATCTTGAGCCTCCACCGAGATCGCCCCGAAACCCGCTGGCTGGGGCAGCCATGGCTTGGCGCTCCCGAACCCAAAGGATGGGCCGCTCGAGGACCAGGGGATGGGAACACGGCAACCGTCGCGCCCTTTCACCTTGTGCTCGGACAAGACCCAGGTCGGGTCGTCGAGGACGTCTTCTGGCAGGTCCCAGACCTCGGGTAGTCCGAGCTCTTCACCCTGATAGAGGTAGGCCGCTCCGGGCAACGACAGGGTGAGCAGGATCGCCGCTCTGGCTCTACGAGCCCCGAGCAGTGCGTCGAGGATGTCGTGGGGGCCGTCGAGCAACCAGCGCCTCCACGGCGTTGCGGTCGGCAAGCCATAGCGGGTGGCGTGGCGCATGACATCGTGGTTCGACAGCACCCACGTCGTCGTCGCCCCCACATCTGCGGCCGCTCCCGCCGAACTCTCGATCGTCGCGGTGAATTGTGACGCGTCCCAGTCGGTATCGAGTAGATCGAAGTTGAACGACTGGTGATACTCGTCGGGCCGCAGATACAGGGGCAGACGTTCGGGGTGAACCCACGCTTCGGCCACCATCATGCGATCGTCGTAGCGGTCGAGAAGAGATCGCCACGACCTGATGATGTCGTGTACACCGTCGCGGTCCCAATGAGGATGATTCGCCAGTTGCTCGGAGGTCAGGACTTCGGCAGACTTCACGATGTCGGGGAAGGTGAGATCCTTCACCAGCCCATGCGCCACATCCACACGCATACCGTCGACCCCGCGGTCGAGCCAGAAGGCGAAGATGTCGAGGAACTCCTCGGTGACCTCAGAGTTCTCCCAGTTGAGATCTGGTTGGGTGACGTCGAAGAGATGTAGGTACCAGTCGCCATCGTCGACACGAGACCACGCCGGGCCTCCGAACACCGAGCGCCAGTTGCTCGGCGGTTCGGAGCCGTCGGGACCTTTGCCACGACGGAAGATGTAGCGATCGCGTTCGGCACTGCCGGGTTCTGCGGAGAGGGCTGCCTGGAACCATCGGTGTTCTACGGACGTGTGATTCGGCACCAGGTCGATCAGCACCTTGATGCCCAGCTCGTGAGCCTCATCGATGAGCGACTCGGCTTCGGCAAGCGTGCCGAATCGGGCGCAGATGTCGCGATAGTCGGCCACGTCGTAGCCACCGTCGTGTAGTGGCGACGGATACCACGGGGTTATCCAGATCGCGTCGACGCCAAGAGCGGCCAGGTAGTTCAACCGGCTACGCAGTCCGGCGATGTCGCCGGTTCCGTCTCCGCTTCCATCGGCAAACGACCGGATGTACACCTGATAGACCACACCGCGCCGCCACCAGGGAGCGACGTCCGTTGAGGGTGCTGCAATACTCATTGACGTTCTCCAGTGATGGCAACAACGTGGGCGACATCGAGCGACCAACCGTGGTTTGTGACCTCGGATTCCTCGTTCTCGAACGGTAGCCCATCCGATGTGGCGACCCCAGCGAGACTCCTCACGACACTTCGGGGCCCACCTCGTCGATCAGCTCACGGGCGTCGGGGACGGTTGGCAGAACGTCGCGCACGTACGAGTCGACCACCTCCATCAAGTCGACCTGCCGACCGGCCGATCTCGAACTGCGTTGGACCTCATCGAGGATCTCGTGGAACACCTCCGCGTCCTCCATACGCCCGCGCAGACCCCCCGGCACCCTGGCCAAGGCAGGCTCCCAGCGCTCGGACAACCACCTGTACGCAGCAACACCTTCTGGAATGGAACGGCCCTCTTCTCCAGAGAGAAAGGCTCCGTACCCACGAATCGCGCAGAGCAGACGCCGCGCCTGGTTCTCGTGGGCAACAATTCCCGTCAGACTCTCGAGCTGACGTTTGTGGTGCCCCTCCTCCACCACCGTGGGACGAAAACGGACCGTTCCCGCCACCGTCGATGACATCTCGACCTCCTCGGTATCAAAACCCAGGCTGTTCACCCGCGCGAGGCGTTCGTTGATGCGCCACAACTCCGAACCATCGACCTCCTCGATCGCCGTCAGCTCGTGCCAGAGCGATGTGTAGCGGTCCTCGATCGATCGAGCGACACCGGCAGGGTCGACATCGACCGCGAGCCTTCCGCCCGCTGCGAGGTCCATCAAGCCGCCGGCGACGTTGGCGGTAGCCATGTCGAGATCCAACGCCCGTTGGCCGTCTGTCAGCTGAGGGTGACGTTCGGCGGTCTCGGTGTCGACGATGTAGGCGCGCAACGCCCCGGCGTCACGCCGGAACAGGGCGTTGTTCAGCGAACAATCACCCCAGAAGAAACCCTCGAGGTGTGCTCTCACCAGCAGTACCGCCAGAGCATCGATGCACCGGTCGCGAGCGTCGGCGTCGCTGAGTCCGCCGAACAACATGCGGTACGGAACCGAATAGCTGAGGTAGTGGGTGATCAGGACACCCTCCAACCGCTCGCCGTCATCGCCGGTTCGTTCTGTGACGATGCCGACCAGAGAGACCGTCGGCAGACCCTCCTCACGTAGGAAGTCGAGCATCTCGTACTCGCGCCTGGCGAGATCGTCGCTCAACTCCTTGAACGCGTAGTACTGGCCCGTCACCTCGACAAACCGCACGACGTGACGGTGCAAACCCCTGGGAAGGCTCACAAACTCGCCTTCGGTCCAGTCCTCGAGTGGCATCGACCACGGGAACGCCAGCATCTCGGGCAGGGGTTCCGCTCTCGTCTTCATCGTCAGCTTCATACACCTGACAGTGTGCCTGGCATTCGACACACCTCCGATCCGGTTGCCACCCATACTCCCAAACTGGCTCGGCTCCTTAGCCACCATTCGACGATGACGACTGGCTGCTCGAATCGAGATGAGTTTGCAGGAGCCGCAATGACAAACACGACGCTGTCGCACAGGCACACGAACAGTGAGGCACCCGATCGTGTCGGCACCCACGAACCGCCCCTAGCGCCTCCGACACGACGTCTGGTCGACCTCCTCGAATACGAGAACCAGAGGCTCATCGCCGGTCTGACCAACATCCAGACGAACCTCGTCGAGTCTGTCGAGTTCAACGCGGAGGTTCTCGAGGAGTTCGGACAAGTCGAACGCGACTTCGATGGCCTAGCCGCTGACTCGAAACGTATCGCTCAGGAGGTCATCCGCCTCACCCAGACCGTCGTCGATTCCAAGCAGAGCACCGCGACGATGAACGACCTGGTGGAGAACATCACCCGGCTGCTCGCGGTCATCGTGAACATCTCCGAACGCACCAACCTGCTTGCGCTGAATGCGACCATCGAAGCCGCCAGAGCCGGAAAGGCCGGCAGGGGTTTCTCCGTCGTCGCCAACGAGGTCAAGAACCTCTCGAACCAGACGAAACGTGCAGCGGAGGACATCACCAGCGCAGTCGACGAGATCAACTCACAATCGCGCTGCGTCACCGAAAGCATGGACAGCTCGGCCAACCTGTGCCAGGAGATCCAGGGCATCATCAGCGAGTTCGACACCCGCCTTCACACAACAAACACGGCCAATCAGCGGGCGATGCACAGAATCTTCGGCACCAAGGACCGCATATTCATGGTCCTGGCCAAGCTCGATCACGTCATCTGGAAGGTCAACACCTACCTCTCGGTCATCAACCGCAAGGAGGCGTTCACCTTTGTCGACCATCACAATTGCCGGCTCGGCAAGTGGTATGAACAGGGCGAGGGGCGCAGCGGGTTTGGCCACCTGTCCAGCTATCGCGAGCTCGAGAAACCACACTCGATCGTGCACAACGGCACCAGGCAGGTCTTCGATCTGTTCGACTACGACGAGAACAACTGTGACGACGTCGAGGCCGCGCTCAGGGTCATGGAAGACGGCAGCGATGGTGTGTTCCGGGTGCTCGACCGCATGTTGCACGACAAGGCTTGACCTCGATCCGGCCGTCGCTTCACCGGAGGCGAGAGATTTGCCAACCGGCTGGGTTCGCCTACACGCGATAGGGATCGAGCACGGCGTCTGAACCGTCGCCCAGCAACAGCACGTAGGCACCACCGCCGGTGACGTGATCGACGACCGGCAACGGCTCTGACCTGGTGGCTGACCGCAACATCTTCGCCAACGAATACATGTCACCCGTGCCCGCCGAATCGTCGACCCGTACCGCCCCGACGATTCCGCTGACCGCCTCGTTCAGTGTGAATGGATTGCGGATCGACATCAGCCTGCTGCCTAGCGCCCTCAGAAACGCTTGCTGACGCTGGTTCCGACCCAGGTCACCGGTTGGGTCATAGCGCTCGACGCCGTCGATGATCTCGGTCCACTTGCGGGTGCGTACATAGGCGAGTGCGGTGGCCCCATCGAGTGTCACGTCACCCGATTCATCGATTCGGAGACCGATGGCGTCGTCGTATCCGGGGTTGGGAATGTGCATCGTGACACTGCCGACCGCGTCGACCACATCGTCGAGGCCGGCGAGGTTCACATCCGCGTAGTGGTGCACCGCGATGCCGAGTTCGCTCCAGATGAGATCCACCAGGGCTGCCGGCCCGTCGTTGTACGCACCGTTGATACGGGTCGCATTGTTGTCACCGGGTGGATCGAGCCAGAGATCGCGCGGCAGCGACAACATCTGGGCACCAACGCCGGGGATATCGCGGACCAAGATGATGGCGTCGGCGCGCTGGCCGTATGTGGGCTCACCTATCAGACCGCCGGCATCGGGACGGTCGGGGTCGATTCCTTCGCGGGAGTCGGAACCGACGATCAGCCACGTCGCGCCACTCGATGGAGCCGGCGGCAAGACGTCGCCCAACTCGACCCGGTCGATCTGACCTACCCGCCAAGTGCCGTAGAGCAGCCCGAACAACAACATCACCACAAGCGCAGCGACCACCCCGACGGCTACCTTCAGCCTGCGACTCCCCCGGCTCCGGCCGGCCGTGCGGGGCGCGGTCTTGCCGTCGAGCTCTCGCCCCATCTCCTCGAGGCGCGCCATGGGGTTGCTGGCGGGTTCGTCCGGTTTCACCGCAACAGTGTCGCAGCCGTTATCGAGTTATCCACGTCAGCGCTTGACGAAGTCGACGATCCAATCGGACACGCGTCCGCCGTCGTGCGAGCGCGACAGGGAGACGACCGCCTCGTCGACCTTGTGCGAACCGATGATGTCGGTGCGGGTCCGAAATATCGCCGCTGCGAGGTCCGGAATGAACTCGGGATGGCCTTGCACCGTCAACAACGAGTCGCTCACAAATCCAGCGATGGGGCATGTGGGTGCCGAGGCGAGCAACCTCGTATCTTGCGGGAGCTCGAGAACCTGATCCTGATGGCTGGCGAGGAGGGTGAAGGTCGTGGGATCGGTGTCGTGTTCACCCGGGGCCGCCTCGTGGAGGAGATACTCGATGGCCCCCACATTCCAGCCGTCGGCGGCCTTGGCGACCTCTGCGCCGAGCTCCATGGCGATCATCTGGTGACCGAAACAGATTCCCACGAGAGGATCGCCTCGATCGATCGTCTCGGAAACAAATCGGCGCAGGGCGACGATCCATTCGATGTCGTCGTAGACGCTTCGACGCGAACCCGAGACAAGCCATCCGTCGCACTCCCGGCGATCCGACGGCAACTCACCCTCATGGGCTGCGTAGAAAAAGACCTCGACGTCGCTACGCACCAACAAGTCCGTGAACAAGACGTCGAAATCGCCGCCGATGGCCGACAGTTCGGGACCGAGGTTGTCGCACTGGAGAATCCCGAGGCGCTTCATGGCGTAACGCTAGCGCGACAACATCTTCTCGGAGCCGTCCTGTCTGGATATCCCCAAATCGAGGAGGCACACTGGGCCGGTGCTGGGGACGGTTCCGTCTTCTCGCTCCAGCGATCCGAGGAGAAGCTGATGTGTGACACGATCGTCGTCGTTCGACCCGATGGTGTGATGTTTGCGAAGAACTCCGACCGAGATCCGAACGAGGCGCAGTTCCCTCAGTGGTACCCCGCCAGTGATCACGAACCCGGTTCGACGGTGCGGTGCACCTATCTGGAGATACCCCAGGTCGATCACACCCACGCCACCCTCTTGTCGCGCCCGTTCTGGATGTGGGGTGCCGAGATCGGCGCCAACGAACACGGGGTGGCCATCGGCAACGAGGCCGTGTTCACCAACGAGCCATACGCCGATGTCGGCCTCACCGGCATGGACATGTTGAGGCTCGCGCTCGAACGATCGACCTCTCGGGAACAGGCGATCGGGGTTCTCGTCGATCTGCTCGAGTCCCACGGCCAGGGGGGAGGTTGCGGCTACGAGAAGCGGTCGTTCACCTACCACAACAGCTTCATCGTCGCCGATCGCGAAGGCGCAACGGTCCTCGAGACGGCTGGCGAGAATTGGGCCACCGAAGAGGTCACCGCCGGCGTCAGGACGATCTCGAACGGGTTGACCATTCCCGGGTTCGCCGACGAGTACCGCAACAGGCTTCGAAGTCGGGTGTCGGCCTGCGACGTCCGCAGCCGTCTCACCTCGCTGGGATCAGCCGACGCCGCGGTCCCCGGCGACCTGACCACCATCTTGCGCAGCCACGGCTCGTCGGACTGGCCGAGATACAACGTCGTCAACGGCACACTCTCGATGCCGTGTATGCATGGGGGCGGCCTGGTGGCGGGTTCGTCGAGCACGGCCGGATGGGTCTCCGATCTGGCAGCCGATACACACTGGCTCACGGCGACTTCGGCTCAGTGTCTCTCGCTGTTCAAGCCGATGAAGATTTCCGCGCCTGTCGACATCGGGCCCGAACCCGGTGCCGACCCCGACGAACGGACGCTGTGGTGGCGCCACGAACAGCTGGCCCGCCGGGTGATGACGGACCCGGCAACTCTGGCGCCAATGTTCACCACAGATCGCGATCGTGTCGAACGAGAATGGATGGCCGATCCACCATCGGGCCAGGTGGCGCTCGAGCACCACATCGAGCTGATCGACGAGTGGCAGCGACGGGTCGACGGTGCGTCGGCTGACACCGATGTACGCCCCTGGTTCGCCCGCCGCTACTGGAACACCCGCAGCCCGCAATAGCGGCCCATTCTGCCTGCCGCTCACGCGCTGAGGTGGTGTGGTGAGGGTGCCAGGTGATGGCGGGTGTTCGAACCGGGACGAGTGGTCCTGTTGGTGTTGAGCGATTGCCTATTTGTGGTATTGCGCGCTTGGAGGTTTTGATCTTGAAGGCCCGGTTGTGTGCCGTTGGGTGTGGCACGGTGAGCACCTCAGTTCGAGTTGTGTCGTGAGGGTGTGTCTGGTGATCTCGTGTGCCGGGGTGTGGTCGTAGACGAGTAGGTCTGTTCGGCCGCAGTCGACGCAGGCCTTGTCTCGGGCCTTGACCAGGCGCTTTTGGCGTGGGGTCGGTAGGCGTCGCCGGTTCGTGGCATCGACGGGTCGACGTTCGCTGTCGTGGATGAGTGCTCGGATGAACGCTTGGGGAATGAGCCCTGCGACTGTGCTGTTGGTGAGTGGTGTTGCGTCGTCGAGGTGGCAACCGTCGCCGGTGACGTGCATGACCACCTCGTAGATGAACCTGCCACCGCCGGTTTCGACGAGGTCGGTCAGGGCGTCTGCCTTTTGTTGGGCGACGGTGGGCCACGTTGCGTCGGTGTGGCGTTTGGGTGTGCTGCGCATCATCGTCGTGTTCACTGCGGTCAGCAGCTTGCCCCCGGCAAGTGGCGGTAGCCGGAACGACCCGCAGATGGTGCCGTCGGGATCTGTTCGGGTCGTGAAATGACGATGCTGCTGTTGGCGGGCCTCGATGACGTGGTCTTTGTCGTTGCGGACCGACCATGCGGCCAGAGCGGTGCCGATGTCGGCGGCGGGAACCTTGGCC
>JAAETH010000617.1 GCA_024228575.1 Actinomycetes bacterium | reverse complement strand
CTCAATGACAGAGAACATCGTCTGGCACGACGGTTCCGTGAGCCGTTCCGACCGGTCGGCCGTGACCGGCGGACCAGGGATGACGGTCTGGATGACAGGTCTCTCGGGGAGCGGGAAATCGACCATCGCTGCTGTGGTCGAGGCGCACTTGGTTCGGTCCGGTCGTGCTGTGTATTCGCTCGACGGCGACAACGTCCGACACGGCCTGAACGCCGACCTCGGCTTCAGTGCAGCGGACCGAACGGAGAACATCCGGCGGGTCGGCGAGGTTGCACGCCTGATGGCCGACGCCGGTCTCGTCGTACTGGTTCCCGTCATCAGCCCGTACCGGAAGGATCGGGACGCGGCTCGCCGAGCTCACGAGGATGCCGGTCTCCGATTCATCGAAGTGCACATCGCAACACCGCTCGACGTCTGCGAGGACCGGGACCCAAAGGGCCTCTATGCCAGAGCCCGTGCCGGCGATCTACCGAACTTCACCGGCATCGACGCCCCCTACGAGGAGCCGGAGTCGCCGGACCTTCGCGTCGACACCGGAACGGTCTCATCTGAGAATGCCGCCGCTTCGATCATCGGCCTGATCGACCCTTGACAGCGATTGCCGGTCTTGGTCGAAGGGGTCGAACCACCTGGATCAGCACGCTTGTCCCACCCTGTGCCGTCCAGAGGAGCCTGACGTGGGTCAGAGGGCCAGTTCTATCGACGGAGAATCTCTGACTATCCGTTCGACAGCAGCGTCATAGCGGAGATTCATTTCGCGGCGTTCCGACGACGAGAGATCCTGGTGCCACCGCCCCACGTGGGCTCGTTCCGGAGACATGTGCTGCTCGAAGTAGCTTTGGACTCCTGTGTCCACCGGAAGCCCAAGGAAGTCGAAGAGTCGTTCGACGTTCTCCGACCGCCTGTTGATGATTAGGTCTTCCATCGATACCAGCAGAACTGCTTCTTCGTGGCCTCGCATCTCACGGAGCGCATCGACGAACGTCTCCTCCCACCATGCCAGGGCGCTTTCGGCATCGTTCGGTCCCCAGGGCAGAGGTACAACGCTATGAGCAACATCGCGCCCGTCGCGATACACGTGTACAAATCGCGCACCCGGGTAGATCGTTCGCAGTCCGCTCACCTTCAGAATGTTGGGTGGCGTCATCTCTACCCAACCGACAGCCGCTTTCGCTCGGGCCGGAGGATCGAGCAAATCGCCCATGAGACGGCGTGCCGCTCCGATTGGATCACTATTCCCAGCACTACGGTAGGCCTCCGTGGCTTCCCGAAACTCGGAGTCTCCCACGAACGAGTGAAAGCCACGATCCTTCCCCTGGACTGTCGTGCGGCGATACCAGTAATTCTGCATCTTCTTCACGAATTG
>JAAETH010000616.1 GCA_024228575.1 Actinomycetes bacterium | reverse complement strand
GGGGAAGCTCAGGTTGCACTTTCCCACGGCCCTTGCGGCGGTCCTCGCCGAGACACGGGTGTCCGACCTGGTCCAGTATGGATCGTCCTCACCCACACCCAGCGCGGAGCCATCGGCAGCGAGGCCCGTATCGATTTGGGGCAGGCCGACGGTCTGGGTGTTGATGCCCGTGGCGATGTCCTCGAGCTCGACGACAACCTCCTCGACACCGGCTTCACCGTCATAGTTGATGAACGGAAGCCCGATGTTTCCTTTCGAGTGCGCAGCCGTGATCACCTCGAAGTTGGCCTCGACTTCATAGGTGGCGGTCGCAGAGCAGAGTTCCTCGGCGAACACACCGTCGACGTCGAGGTCGAAGATGTCCGCAGCGGTGGTACCGGCGCACTCGATCTCGTGAGTGTTGTCGTTTGTGGCAGTGCCGAACGAGATCTCGGACACGCCCGCACCGGCGCTGCCGGTCACCGTCGTGATCATCCGCAGCTCATACAGATCGCCGGGATCGATGTTTGTGCCGCCGAAGTCGAACCTCACCAGGGAGCGGCCCGTGCCGTTGTGATTCGTCACCACTGTCATCGCCGGTGCAGCACCGGAAGAGATGGGCGCCCAGGTCGAGAACTCGAGCCCGTCGGGCAGCAGCACGCCGAGAAAGGGCGCGACATAGGGCCTGGCCGCCGAGTTGAGGTTCTCGACACGCAGCTTGAACGAGATGTCTTCACCGGGGCCCGCTGCCTGACTCTCGTTCCAGGCGGTGAGGTTCGGGATGGCCTTGAGCTCCTGTACCTCGATGAGTTGGCAGCGTGGCTTGCTGGCCATCTCGTCTGCCGACCAGGTGGCGCAGTTCTGCACCGAAAGGGAGGCGGCGCTGATGACGTCGGTCACGATGGTGACCGGAGAAGTTGTCGCGAAGTCCGTGGGAAGGTTGTCCCTGTACTCGACCTTGACCTGGTCGGTTCCCGCTGGGAGCGAGAACGTCGCGTCGGTGCGGCCGGTCGCGTTGGCCACCGTGAGCCAGCTGCCGTTGACCCTTGCCGAGAACTTGGCACGGATGCCATCGGGGGTCCATCGGCCTGTACGAATCGACTTGGCGTCGAGAGCGTCGGGTATGGAGTCGATGACCACCATGTTCTCGGCTTCGGAGGTACCGGTCGAGGTCGTGTGGAGGCTCCACTCGACCTCACCCTCGAGCACGACCACCGCAGCGTTGGCCGACTTGACCGCGTCGACGTCGGTGACGCCGCCGCAACCCTCGACCGCCGGCTTGGTGAGAACGACCTCGATCGAGTCGCCCGTGCCGGCGTCAAACGCCTGACCCGCGGCCGAGAAAGTCAACGGAATCTGGGTGACGGTGCCTGTGATCTCGGTCGAACCGCCGGCCATGCCGAAGTTCCAGGCGCCCATGTTGCCGGTCCGACGATGCTCGTCGAGCAGGGCGCCGATGGTACGACGGAGATCGGTGCTGGTCGTCTCGAAGTGAGGACCGTTCGAGGCTGTTTCGCTCCACTCGAGGCCTCCTCCGAGCTGCACCACGCTGCTGTGGGACCAGACGACTCTCCCCCAGCCCGAGTAGCCACCGATGCGAGCGAAGTGGATCGATGGGTCGACGACGGGGTCGTCGAAGGTGAAAGCGACCGTTGCGTTGTTCGGGAAGTTGTGGACTACATCAAGAGCATCGGAGTTCTTGACGGTCGAGACCGAGTAGTCGTTCGCGTCCATCTGGTCCATGACCGCCAGTTGGGCCTCGAAGCTGCCCCCAAAGGTGGCGGTCACGAAGGTGTCGCCGAACGGGGCACGATATGTTGAGGCGTTGACCCGTGTCCACCGGCCGGTCTGGGCCGCAGCGATGTCATTTACCGGAGCGCCGGGAGGGCACGCCTCGGTGAAGGGCTCCGCGCTGGCACCCCAGATCTTGATGTCGGCGACGCCGGTACTGAAGTAGCGGAAGCCAAAGATCTGAGTGGCGGCGGTGTCGACGCCAAAGGCCTCGATGTCATACACGGAGATGTGCATCGCTTGATCGCTGCTATCCGACGGAGCGAATCCGGTGTTCCATGAGTAGTTCGCCGGAACAACAAGTCGGTTCGAACCCGCTATGAGGCTGCCGTCCTCGCCGAGCGCGCCCAGCTCGAACGACGAGTTGCCGTGACGTTCGGCGACGACGAGGTAGTCGTCGTTGCTGAAGGGAGATCCGTACATCGCATCCCAGTCGGATCCCCACGACACGTTCCCATCACCCGCCAGCTGGAAGTCACGCAAATCGGGGCTGACCAGGTTCCGGGCGAGGGCGCTGCTGAACTGGGCGGAGTTCCGCGGGGTCACCTGCCCGTTCTCGGAGACCGCGTAGTTGCTCTCGTCCGTGGGAATATTCAGGTTCTGAATCGTCACAGGACCGAGGTTGATGTCGCCGAGGACCTCGACCGCGCCGTTCTGGTTGATCGTCAGGCCGACGATCTCGACGGGGTCGTCGCCGCTGTCCAGCACCGAGGTGGCAGCGCTGTTCTGGGCGAGGTAGGTACCGTTGTCGTTCAATACGACTTGCTCGATGGTGACCGGATCGCCAGCTGCTGCGGCCCCGAAATCGCCCTCTTGTGCCGATGCCGGGACGTCACTGAGCCCGGCGAGGGCCAGACACGACGCCATGATCGCTGCGAAGGAACTACGGAACCGGTGGCTCCGGGTGATCCTCGAGAAGCTGTGAGATGTGAGCTGTGACGTCATTTTGATCGAATCCTGGGAAGGGGTTTCTGAGCTACGCTTCGACCCGATTTCGGACTGCGCTTGAGCCATTTCGATGTTCCAGTTGTGTTGCGGTGCCGTCACCAACGCGTCGCTTCGGC
>JAAETH010000615.1 GCA_024228575.1 Actinomycetes bacterium | reverse complement strand
TCGGATCGGCGGTATCGCCCTTGAACGCCCGCTCGACATGATCGAGTGCTGTCGGGTCGGTGAAGTGCATGCCCTCGATGACCGTCCCCGCCATGCCATCGTCGAGCTCACCAGCGCAGTTGAGCACCCGATGACCGCGGTGTTCGAGGACATGAGCGATCTTGGCCGCTTCGAGGCTGACTCCATCAGTTCCGGCCAACCTCGTGGCGAAGACGCCGACGTTCATCTCAGCCCTTGACGGAGCCGACCGTTAGTCCCTCGGTCATGAACCGCTCGGCAAGGAAGAACAGCACTATCACCGGCAAACTGATGACAACCGAGCCAGCCATCAGCACGGTTCGGGGCACTTCGGTGCTGTCGAGCTGCTGCACCCCGAGCGAGATTGTCCACAGGTTCGGTTCCGACTGCACGAACAGCATGGCAAACAGGAATTCGTTCCACGCGATCATGAAGATGTACAGCCCGGTTGCGGCGATGGCCGGGGCCGACAACGGAATGGTGACGCGGCGCAGCACGCCGAGG
>JAAETH010000614.1 GCA_024228575.1 Actinomycetes bacterium | reverse complement strand
CGATCGCCGCGGGGCCCACCCCGGCAAAGGAGGAGGTTCACACCTCATGTTGAAGAAACGGCTGTTGAGGCTGTTGGCCCTGTTGTTCGCGTTCGCTCTTGTGGCCGCGGCATGTGGCAGCAGCGATTCCGACGGGGGAGGCTCCGGCGACGACGGGGGTGGCTCCGAAGACGCGGACACCGATGATGGGGGTGACGACGACGAGGGTGACGACGACGGAGGCGTCCAGGCCGGCGACACCGCCGAGGGCGACGTCGACACCGAGGTCGAGGAGTCCGAAGAGATGGCTGTCCAGGGTGGCGAGATCGCCATCGGCCTCGAGGCCGAGATCGTTGGCATGCGTCCGTGGGAGGACACCTGCGGGTCCCCCTGCATGAACGTGCTCACCGCCGTGTACGACAAACTGATGGAGTCCACCGCCGAAGGTACTGTCGAAGGTTGGCTGTTCGAGTCAATCTCCTCGAACGATGAATTCACCGAGTGGGTGGGTGTGCTCCGTGACGGTGTCACCTTCCACGACGGCACCCCGCTCACCGCACAGACCATCGCGGACATGTTCCCGATCCAGCAGGAAGGCGCCACGTCGGCCGGTATCGTCGGGGCGTCCAAACTCACTAATGTCGAAGCAACCGGTGACCTCGAGGTGACCTACACCCTGAGTGGCGCCAACTCTGCCTTCCCTGCGTATCTCGCTCGGGCCCCGATCGGCATGGTGTTCGAACCCACCGCCGCTGCTGCGGATATCGACGCCTTCAACGAGGCCCCCGTCGGCACGGGTCCATTCATGTTCGTGAGTCGTGACCTTGACAACGAAACCATCGTTGAGCGCAACCCCAACTACTGGATGAGCGACGCAAACGGGACCCAGCTCCCCTACCTGGACAAGATCAGCTTCCGGCCGATCCCCGACGAGGGAACCCGTCTCGACTCGACCCTGTCGGGCACCACCCAGGTGGCCCACACTCTGCGTCAGGGAACCATCCGCGACGCCCGCGCCGCCCACGACGACGGCGACGACATCTTCCTGTTCGAGTTCCAGGGCAACAACGTCGGTGGTGGCATGTTCAATGTGCTGGTTCCACCGTTCGACGATGTCCGGGTTCGTCGGGGCATGACCATGATGAATTCCCAGGACAACGTGATCGAGGCCCTCGGCGGTACCGGCATTTCACTGCCCGGTACCCAGTGGTTCAGCCCCGACTCGCCGTGGTGGTCGCAGAAGGCCGCCGATGCGTGGCCCCAGTTCGACTTCGATGGCGGCGTAGCCCTGCTTCAAGAGTACATCGACGACCCCGACCGCTCCGACGGCAAGGCGGCGGGCGAGCTCATCGACACCGAGCTGTCCTGCCCGCCCGATCCCACTCTCATCGCTGCCATGCAGGTGCTCGAGCAGACCTGGACGGCCAGCGGGCTCATCAATGTCGAGCTGAGCAACTTCGATCAGCAGACCCACATCGCCTACGCCCTCGGTTCCGACAACGGATTCCTTGGTAGCCACACCACCCATTGCTGGCGAGTGGCCAACGATGAGGATCCCTCGACGTGGCTCAACTCAGCGATCGGCTTGCCCCCGACCGCCGAGGTGGCTGAGGCCAACGGCCTCGACGGCATCGTCTCGCCCCTGAACTGGTCGAATTACTTCGATGTGGAGGTGTTCGGGTGGACACAGGCGGCCATCGAGACCGACGACTTCGACGAGCGCTATGCCCTCTACGAGAAGGTCATGGTGAAGTTGGCCGAGGACGTACCGATCTGGTTCTCCGGACACACAGCGACCGCCCTAATTGTGGACTCGTCCTTGAAGGGCCTCGCCTCGTGGGAACTCCCGAACGGGACTCTCGGTGCCGGTCTCCCCAACGCCGAGGGCCGCTGGTCCCAGGCCTGGATCGCCGGCTGATACATGACTGATTGCCTCGGGAGGAGTGGCATCTGATGGGAAGGGTTCTTGCGGTTCGGTTCGGCCGGCTCCTCGCGACCTTGTTCGCGGTGACCCTGTTGTCCTTCCTGATGACGTCGCTCCTCCCGGGCGATCCTGCGGTGGCGATCCTGGGTCAGGACGCCATCTACAACGAGGAGCTGCTCCTCGAAGTACGCGAGGATCTGGGTCTCAACGACCCCCTCCCCGTGCGCTACCTGACCTGGCTCGGCAACGCCGTAACCGGCGATCTCGGCGAGTCCTACACCAACCGGGGCCAGTCGGTGATGGACACCATCCTCGACCGGGTTCCGGTTACGGCCCAGCTGGCCTCCATGGCGGTTCTCATCGCCGTGATTCTGGCCGTGCCCATCGGTGTCATCGGCGCCTACAAACAGGGCCGATGGCCCGACACCACGTCATCGGCTGCAGTGCAGGTGGCGCTCTCGGTGCCCAACTTCATCACCGGCATCTTCCTCATCTGG
>JAAETH010000613.1 GCA_024228575.1 Actinomycetes bacterium | reverse complement strand
GCTGTTGCCGAGGTAGCGTTTGCGCAGGATGTTGCCGAGCAGGCTGCCTTTTTTGACCGTGTCGCTGAATGCGGTGACCGATTTCATCAACGCGGGACTGTTCTTGCGCATCGCCCAGGCTATCTGGTTACCAGAATGTACCGATAGTTCCCGGTGTACTTCAATGTGGTCGAATACCTGTTCCCAGAAGATCGCCTTGTGGCTGTCGACCACTATGGCCCTGATCACGCCGGCATTGACCATGTCGAGCAGGTCGTAATCTTCGAGATTTTCATCCGCCCCGGTGACGGGAATCGGTTGCTTGCCCTGTGCCACGCGCTCGGTGTTCAATGCCTGCATATGCTCGAAGTAACTGCTCGAAGGGCGTAGGTAGAGCCCGATTTCGACGAGGTCGTCGAGCGAGGCAACATTTTTTGCCGCGGGACCGGAGATCACCAGCTCGTCGACGTCCTCGTGTATCGGCGGGCCGAAGTCGACCAGTTTCTGCCGTTCCGGCGTGATCGTCAGGTTGCCCATTACGAGGTCACCACGACCTTCGATCAGGCCCGATAACAGTTCATCGCGTGCCACCGGGATGACAACCACAGTGGGTGATCGCACCCGACCGATTTCCTCGGCGAGGTGATCCTCGAACAGCTTGCTCAGTTCGGCGACCATGCCTCGCTGGATG
>JAAETH010000612.1 GCA_024228575.1 Actinomycetes bacterium | reverse complement strand
CCCGGACGGTGTGACCCGTAGTAGGTGGTGGGGTCGGATGGTGTGGTTTTGTGTCGGGTTCGGGTTCGCCGAGGTCGCGGTGGTTGTGGGGACGGTGTTGGCATGACTGGGCTTGAGGTGGTGGTGGACGAGGTCCTCGGCCGGTTGGACGTGGGGCACATGGAACGGGTAGCGGTCGCGACCGCTGGGATGCTCGCAGGTCCTGGGGTGGCGGTGGCGTTCTTCTATCCGGGGGATGCAACTGAGTATGTGTTGTCGTTCGTGGCGGTGGATGCTTGGTCGGTCGTGTCGGACCCTCGGCGTCGGAGGCCGTCTGGGTTGTCGATGGGTGAGGGGTGGTTCGACGTTGGGGTACGTCCTGATGGGTTGGGGCCGATGCGGTGGTCTGCGGAGAGGGTGGCGTCTCGGTCAGTCGGGTGGCGTTACGTCCGGGCTCATGGGTGCTCGACTGACTACACGTCTGTTGTGGTTGCGGAGTTCCTGCGGATGGTGTCGTTCCGGTGGGTGGTCATGGCGGGCGGGGAGGACAGGGCCCGTCGGGGTGACGCTGCCCATGATGCTCATGGTTGAGTCGGGGGATAACTTAGTTGCAACCCCCATCATCCCATGATATGATGATCTTATGACCGAGTGCAGAGAGACAGAGTCCGAGTTCTGGACACACCACCAACCAGGCAAAGCAGGATGGCGTACCTCGCTCACAGAGCGGACCTGCGCCAACGACGGCCACGGATGCCAGACCCCCAACATCCGCCGCGGCGACGGGTATTTCTGGGTGATGCGGGCCCTCGGGTCACCGTCGATCGGGTTCTGTAAGCCCTGCGCGGCTGCCGAGCTCCCCACGACCCCCGCCCCCGCTGACCCATTCGCTGGGTTGATGGCATGACCGGCGAGTCGTTGGCCTGTAAGACAGGCCACCACCAGGGGTGCACATCGCGGAGGACCTGCGGGTGCGCCTGCCATTGCTTCGACAGGAGAACACGATGACCGACCTACCCCCTGCTCAATGGGCTACAACATACGACGAAGAGGCCGGGGCCTGGGTTCCGATAGTCGGCACGGCCCACCACCTGAGCCAGTCTGAGCGGGCCGAGGCCGCCAGGCCGGCGTTGCTTGAACCGTTCCCCCCGTCAGCGATCGGGAAGAAACCCCAGAAAACGGGGCCGGCCCTCGACTACGTCGGCCACGCAGCGGTCACCCAGCGGTTGTTGACCGTGGATCCGTTGTGGAACTGGGAACCGGTAGCGTGGGACTCGTCGGGTCGCCCCAAGGTCAACACCGTGACCCATATCAGCTACCGCAAGAACGGGCCCGACGTCGAAACGACCGAATGCTCCATGTGGATCAAGATGACCGTGGCCGGTGTCACCCGCCTCGGGGTCGGGACCGCCGAGCTGGGGACCGACATCGACAAGAGACTGATATCGGACGCCATCCGGAACGCGGCCATGCGGTTCGGGGTCGGCCTTGACCTCTGGTCGAAGGAGGACCTACAGGCCGTGGCCGACGACACTGGCCACGCTGAGCCCGAGACGCCGTGGTGGGCCGAGTACGGGTGGGACACTCCCGCCGCTCACGACGAACGACGTGACGCCCTCATGGACGCCATGAAAGGACTACCCGCCGATGAACGGGCGGCAGCAAAAGAGGCGTTCACCTTGATCAGGTGGGGGTCGAACGCTGAGAGGTCCGCTCACGACGAGGTGTTGTGGGTTCCCCAGGTGCCCGGGAACCCACGGGGTCCAGGGCAGCTCGCCACAGCGATCCCCGTGGCTGTCATGGACACCGCAGAGGAGTGGCTCAGCGACCGCGGCCAGAAGGACCCGGACTGGCCCGAGGCCCTCCGGTCGATCCTGGCCGTGGCCGGTGTCGACGAAACCCAGGCCGTCGCCGACGCGAACGCTGCACTCGACGAGGTCGGCGGGGGTGACCCGTTCACCTCGCTCGACGACCTCGCCCGGAACTCGCTGTGGCGGGCCTGGCTCGTCGACCACGCCAGAGGGACCGACGGGCCCCCTG
>JAAETH010000611.1 GCA_024228575.1 Actinomycetes bacterium | reverse complement strand
TGCCGTTGCGAGCTGAGGGGCGTCGCGCTGCCATGGTCTGCCAATGGTGTCTGGCGCCCTGGAGCGACCTCGATGGAGTTTCCGGCATCGGCACGCACAGGCGTACCGGGTCGCCGAAATCGCGAAGCGGCACTCGACCGGATAGAGCTGCTCTCATAGGAGACAAGGAGCGCCTGGTTGCGTCAGTCGGTGTTGAAGCTGATGGGGTCCAGGGCCTCGGTACAAGTGGTGTCGGGCGTCGTGGTTGGGTCGTTGATGAAGGCCAGGCCGATCTGCAGACCGCATGGGTCGGAGCGCATGACACCATGGCCAAGGGTGGGGAACTCCACGTAGGTGGCATTGCCGAGTGAGGCTGCTGCGCCCTTGCTCCAGGCCGGCGGTGTTGCGGGGTCGAATCGTCCTGCCAGCACGAGAGCCGGGATCTCGGAGCTGACGGCCTGGGCCTCGATCGGGTCGGCGGTGCCCGAGAGCGATCTCGTGCACATCTCGAAATGGAACCGGCTGAAGCCCTCGACATAGTGCGACACGATCGAGCTGGGTAGACCGGCCGCTCCGCTCACCGCGTCCTCGTAT
>JAAETH010000610.1 GCA_024228575.1 Actinomycetes bacterium | reverse complement strand
GTTGGCGTTCTTCCGCTGGATTGATGCCCACGTCGCCACCGACCTTGAGATCCATGTCGTGTTGGACAACCTGTCTGCCCACAAGGTGCCACCGGTCGCGGACTGGCTCGCCCATCCCAAGCGGGCGCGTTGGCATCTGCACTTCACACCGACGTCGTCGTCGTGGCTGAACCTGGTCGAGGGCTGGTTCAAGCTCCTGACCGAACGGCGTCTACGACGTGGAACGTTCAACAGCGTCGATCGGCTCGTCGACGCGATCGAGCTATGGGTCGAGCATTGGAACGACGACCCGAAGCCGTTCACTTGGAAGAAGCCCGCCGCCGAGATCCTGGCCAAGGTCCAGCGAGGGCGAGCCGCTCTCACCCACCAGATCAACCCAGCGACGGACCACCAGTCGACCCACAGTGGTGGTTCGGCACGATAGTCCCACCGAACGTGATCCTGCGGAGCCAGAGGGCTGGGCCCTGACCTGATCTCATCCGTAGCGTGACATCTGGGTCTGGTGTTCCCCGTGCCCCGAGCCCGACTCACCGACGACGGCGAGGGTCTGGCCGTCGTGAAGGTTGAATGACACCTGTTCGACCGCAGTGAGTCGCTGTTCGAGGCGCTTTGTTCAGCGGCCACGATGCTCTAGCCGGTCGCTCCCCGGCGATACGGGAAGTGGCCAGAGGGACATCAGCTTCCGATGCCTGTGGCCGCCACCAATGCCGCAATCGAGGCGTAGAGCGCCTGAAGCGAACGGTTCAGGGCGTCATTGGCCCATGACCCGCCCTTGATCTGCTCGGCGCGAGCCCGCAGAACTCGAGCGTGGGCACGATCCGTCGCCTCGAACACCTTGTTCAGCGCGTTCATCGACAAGAGAATGGCGATGATGGTGCCGCTCCGCTCATCGGGCTCGGCCGCCCCGCTGAGAACATCCTCCAACGGCTGTCGGAGCCCTTGCTTGTAGCGTGGATCGGTCGTCGACCACACCGGCACCGGGACGAGGCCGAGCATTTTGCCCTTGCCCTGCTCGACGAATCCTCGTTCGACGAGTCGCTCGGCGACGGCATCGACGGCGCCCTTGGACAGAGCCTGGACGGCGTGGGAGGCGGGCTTCCCCTCCACTCTCGTCAAGCGTTGCAGGGCATCATCGAGGAGTTCGTCCCCTGTGGACCTCGTCCCCGACAACACCAGGCAGCCCTCCCCCCGCTTCTTCTCGCTAGAGAACGTGGTGAAATCCTGGGCTGCGAGTTCGGCAAGTATGGCCGCGCTCAGTGCCATGTCGGTCCACCCGCTGCCGATCACCAACTTGCCGCTGTCGTCATCGAGCAGAAGCAGAAAAAGGGCCTCAGCGATGATCATGCGCCAGATGAACATGGATGTCGGTCGGGTGTCAAGTCACTTGGGGTGGTCAACGTGGATCTCCTATGACAATCGAGAGTTTCCCCTCGTTGTTGGCATGTCGTTAAGGTCGGCCCGATATGGGGTCAGGTAGCTGATGTTGGCCGTTGGATTGGCGGCTGCTGGCGGTGGGTGGCACGTGAGGGCGGGCCTGGTGTCGAGATCGAGGTTGAATTCGCCGTAGGGGTTGACGTGTCGGTATGTGAGGGGTGT
>JAAETH010000609.1 GCA_024228575.1 Actinomycetes bacterium | reverse complement strand
ATCCTGGTATCCCCCAGTGTCCGAAACCATCTACTCATCGTGGGGGCGGCGGTGTTCATCGGCGCGGCCGTCGCACTCCGATTCCTGTCGGGTATCTCCATCTGGTGGGTCCTCGCCGCGGTGAGCATTGTGGCTCACATCGGACTGATCATGACCATTGGAGGCGCCGTCGCCCGATTGGCGAAGTTCTGGCCCTCGTCGACGCCCGATGTCAAGGCCAACGATTGACCGGTGGCCGATCTGCCATCACTCACATCGCCTGCCCTTGCGGACCCTGGCCCGATACATGGTAGTCATAGCGAGAGACCTTGTAGGAGGGCATGAGCGTGAACTTCACGATGAGTGATGAGCAGCAGGCCGGCGTCGATGTGCTTCGTCGATTTCTCGACAACGAGATCGAACCGAAGGCCCGCGAATACATCGACGAAGGGAAGTTCATCCCGACCGAGCAAATGAAGGAGTTCCTTCAAGCCCTGTCGAGCTTCGGCCTCGTCAGTGGGCCCTATCCGGAGGAGTACGGGGGGAT
>JAAETH010000608.1 GCA_024228575.1 Actinomycetes bacterium | reverse complement strand
CGGGATCCACATCGGCGACATCGACGAACGTGCCGGCGACATCTCAGGCATTGCCGTCAACGTCGCTGCCCGCGTGATGGCCCTTGCCGGCGATGGCCAAATCATGCTCACGACCAGTGCAGCTGAATCCGCAGCCGGATCGCCACATCGCCTCGAACCAGCCGGCCGACACATCCTCAAAGGCGTCGCCGGCGAGTGGCAGCTCCACCAACTCAGCTAGCTAGATGGGTTGGCCAGATCCAGCTCTCAGACGGCCGGTCCCACTCGACACCCCCTTGTGCCGCCATGGAGGCAGCGGGCATTCTGGCCTGCGATGGATGGCATGCTTGGGCCGTGCCATATGGACGGAAACTCTCGGACCTGCGAGCGGAGCTCCTCGATCGCCTCGAGGAGGCGGACAGATGATCCCAGACCTCGATCTCGCTCGGGTTCAACGGTGGATCGACAGACGAAATGCCGACATACCTGTCGATGCTCGTGACCTGATCCGATTCGAAGTTGATGTCACCGATCGCGCCGTCACCGTTCTTGAGTGTCGACCGCCATGGAGGGAGGACTTCGGACCGGAGTGGACCCGATTCCCGGTATGCAGGTTCCGCTACACCAAATCCCGGAGGCAGTGGACTCTGTACTGGCGGGATCGCAACTCGAAGTTCCACGCGTTTGACATGGTGGAGTCGACCCCGCACATCGATCAACTCATCGACGAAGTCGATCGCGACCGCACCGGGATCTTCTGGGGCTGAACCGCCTCGTTTCGGGCGATACCGGGCG
>JAAETH010000607.1 GCA_024228575.1 Actinomycetes bacterium | reverse complement strand
GGTGGTGCTTCTTGCGCTTCTTTCCGGGGCGTGTGGTGGCGCCGGGGTGAAGGGTGATGGCGTGGTGGAAGCTGGCGAGGGTGCTGAAGCGGACGATGGCGGTGGGTTGTTCGTGCGGTCGCTGACCGATAGTTATTCGACGAGGGCTGTGCTCGTTGCTTGGGAGCCGGGCCCTGATCGGTTGCCTGACTCGCGGGTGGCTGGATCCGAGCAGGTCTCGGGGCGAAGGATGTTCTACAAGTATCCAGCGAATCCGCACCTTGACGCGATCCGGCTTGTGGCGGTGGAGGAGCGGGGCCTGGGTGGGTCGGGTCGGCCTGAGGAGTTGTTGGACTGGGCTGACACGGGGAGTGAACACCCGCGGGTCCATTCTGAGGATCTGGTGTTGGTCGAGGCCTGTGGTCACGAGGTGTGGGTTGGGGAATCGCTAACGGCAGCAGAACTGCTTGTTCTTCACTACCGGGACGGGTCGATGCTCGAGTTGAGGTTTCGGGTTGGCGGGGTCCTTCTCTCAAGCGTGGTTGATTTCGTTTCCAGCGTGTTGGTCGATCTCGTGTGGAACGAGGAGGCGGCGTTTGGTTGCCCTGGGGCCGAGATTCGGGAGGCTGTTGTTCGATCCGGTCTTCGGAGTGAGCCTGTGGTCGTCGAGCCGGGCCCTACGGTGGAGGAGTTGGCGTTGTTGGGAACGCCTGTTGTTCCGTTGAGTGAGATCGCGATCGATCTTGACGTCGAAGGTTCGTTTCGGGGCGGCCGTGCAGCAGGCGAGTTCGATGACTACAGGTGGGACTCGTATCTTCGTGTGTCGTCGATCGAGCCGCCGGTCGAGTTTTCGAGAGAGCAGTTGCTCGATCTCGACGAGCGGATGATGGCTGTTGGGATCTATGGGCGGGTGTATGGCGAGTCGACCCCAATCGAGCTTGACGACTACCTCGCGTTGACGAGCTATCTCAGAATCGAGCCCGACGGTGATGATCTCAACATCGACATTGACACCGAAGGTGTCATGACCCCGGCCATGGCTGACGCCCTCCGGTCACAGATCGCGGCCTGGCTGCACGACGCCGGGGTCACCTCCGCGGTCCTTGCCGATCGCTGAGCAACATCACCGAGAACTCGGCTGGATGTCGACAGGATCGAGGCGCCGTTGGGTTTGGAGCTTGGTTTGAGTGCTGTCCATGGCAGTCCAGCTGAGGATGAATAGGACGGCATTTCTCGACTACTAATCGGCGTTCTGGCCTGGATCGGGTGCCCGGCAACGAGGCCCCGACAATGCGCCTGGTCGAGTGAGCGCGGCGTGTCGGGACCGCTGACCTCGAAGGTGAGGCAGAAACCGTCCTGCCTCAACCGTCGTTGTCGAGCGCCGCAGGAGTGCCGCATTGTTGTGCTCGTCGGAATGCCGGCGATGAACGTGATCGAGTGGTCTCACGTCGTCGGCGGTAAGCCGATTGGATACAGCTGAGGCCGACGCGTTTGGTTCCACCTCCCGATTCTTCCGAAAAGAAAGTGAACATGAATCATGTTCACATATACTGTCGGCATGACGTCCCACGATGCTGAAGGCCGGGGACGCCGCGCTCAGCCTCAGCAGAGCCGGAGTCATGCCAAGGTCGAGGCCATCCTCCAGGCGGCCCGACAGATCCTGACCGACCCCGCCGCACAACCGTTGACGATTCGCAACCTGGCTGACCGCCTCGGGTTTTCGACCGGTGTCATCTATCGATATTTCGAGAGCCTCGACGCGATCGCCGAGGCCGTCGTCCGCGAGCATGCCGAGCTGACCGAAAGGGGTCTCGCCGATCTGCTCGCTCGGATCGAGCCAGACACAGCCGAGCAGTTGTTCGGTCAAGTCTTTCAGTTCTTCATCAACTTCCACGCAGACAACCCCGAGAGCGCAGGCAGTGGCCTAAACGGTGAGCTCGCCATTCGCTACCTGGAAGTCGAACGAGCATCCAACGAGGAATCCATCCGCATGGTCCTCAAACGCGGTCGGGACCTCGGCGTCTTGGGTGCGGGCCGACGGATCGAGATTCGCGTTCGGCTTCTCTGGTTCGCGGCGGAAGAAGCGGTTTTGAACTCGTTCGCCGACGATCCCGGGGGCGACCAGATGCTATTCGAAGAAATCCGGCGCATGATTCGCGCGCTCAACACAAACCCAGAAGGAAACTACGAACAATGAACCAACCAACGTTAAGGGCAGGTGGAATCGCAGCCCTCGTTCTCGCCGCCTCCTACATCATCGGTTTCGTGATGTGGGGCGCGGTTCTCGGCGAACCGGCCGTGGACACGCTCAGCGGAGAAGTCGCCTTCGTCACGGACAACCTGAACGCCCTAACCGCGACCACGATCTTCATCTACCAAATACCAGGCGTCGCGCTGGTGCTACTCGTGCTCGGGCTGCGACAGCATCTCGGCAGCACCGAATCTGTCCTGGCCAGCTGGAGCGCAGTGCTCGGCCTCATTTGGGCGGGCCTCGTCCTTGCCAGCGGAATGATCTACGTTGTCGGCGCTCACGCGATTACAGACCTTGCAACGACTGAGGCCAGTAGCGCTGCGACGTCATGGCACACGATCACTGTTGTCAGCGACGCACTGGGT
>JAAETH010000606.1 GCA_024228575.1 Actinomycetes bacterium | reverse complement strand
CTCCCTGGAGCGTCACGCTGGTAGCCGCACAGCGCGAAACAGCTGGTCGCTGGCTCGCGACCGAGCTTGCGGCACCCTCACGCCCACCCGACATGTAGAGAATGGACCTTCGCCTGATGCGCGCCGCCGGACAGACCACCAGGATGAGGGCATGACCGACACGAATCTTGTGGGCTATGGCCACGCCGTGGGAGATCCGGCCAACGACCCCGAGCAACGCTGCGTGCACGACCGTGCCGTTGGCACCCGCGTGGTTCCCAAAGAGCACCTTTCGTGGCCACGACCGCCGCCCAACCGCTGATCCGTGTCTCCGGGCTCACCAAGCAGTATCCGGCTGTCGCGGCGTTGGATGGCATCACCGTCGACGTGCCGCATGGAGTGGTGGGTCTGGTGGGCCCCAACGGCGCCGGGAAGAGCACCCTGATGAAGATCCTCCTGGGGCTCATCGAACCCACGTCGGGTACTGCGGAGGTGTTCGGCCTCGACGCCACAACCGAGGGCCTGCGTATTCGTGAGCTGATCGGCTACATGCCCGAACACGATTGCCTGCCCACCGACCTGTCAGCCACCCAGTTCGTGATCCACATGGCCCGCATGAGCGGCCTTCCCGCCACTGCGGCGCGTGAGCGGGCGGCCGAAACGCTGCGCCACGTCGGGCTATTCGAGGAGCGGTACCGCCACATCGGCGGGTACTCGACCGGCATGAAGCAGCGGGTCAAGCTCGCCCAGGCATTGGT
>JAAETH010000605.1 GCA_024228575.1 Actinomycetes bacterium | reverse complement strand
CGAGGCGCCGCGTTCCGCAGCGATCCTCATCGGAGCAGCTTCGGAGGCCACCATCGCGGTCGGTTCGCGGGTGCGATCCCGGTAGAACTGCTCGATCCGGTCCTCGACGGTGAGGGGCGCGTACAGGAGCTCGAGGCCGTAGTCGTCGGCGACCGATTCGGCGCGATCGTGCTCCTTTGTACGGCCGTGCTCGGGGCCCGGCGACCACGACAGGGTGAGCGGATCCGCGGCACCCGCTTGGCGGCGCACCCCGGTGGCGATCGCCGCTATACCCGACGAGTCGAGGCCACCGGAGAGGTGGGCGACGAGGACCCCATCGGCCGGGGTCGTCTGGGCGACGGCATCAACCAGCAGCTCGCGAAAGGACCCGACGAGGGCGGCCGGGTCCTTGTCGCCGCGAACAGCAACGTCTCGCGGGTCCCAGTACCGGGACTCGGTGGTGGCGTGCGGGCCGACTTCGACCCGATGGGCGGGTTTCACCGCCTTGAGGTCACGAAAGCATGTGGCGCCGAGGGAGTTCCAGTGGTGGGGGTGCCCGGCGAGGAACACCGTTGCCAGCATGTCGGTGTCGATGTCCTCGGAGATCCCATCGGCCTGGAGGGCAACGCGAACATCACCTCCGACCACGACACCCTCGGGTGTCTGCCCGTAGACGAGTGGTGTCATCCCGAAATGGTCGCGGACGACTGTGACCGAACCGCCCTCCCACACAGCGAAGGAGAACTGGCCGTTGAGATGTTCCGGTGTCGCCGAACCCCATCTCAGCCACGCCGCCACTATGAGCTGTTGCTGATCGGCGCCGCGGGCCACACCCAGCGTCCCCGCCAGACACGAACGTTCGACCAGATCGAGGTCGGCGTACAGCAGATGAGCCTCATCGACTCCCGCCCAGTCCGCCCAGTGCAGCGTGACCGCGGCCAGCGGACCGGCAACGATCGGATCGCCGGGACGGATCCGAACGGGTGGGCTCAGGACCCGGGCTCCACGACCTCAACGACCTTACGCTCGATCATGTCAGCCACGAACTCCGAAACCGCGCTCTCACACTCGTCGCGCTCTACCTCGAACTCCTCGACCAACCGGTCCACCATCTGGGTGAGCACGATTGGTTCGTCGGCCAAAGCCCAGATGCGGGCACCAACAACGTTGAGCCCGTAGTACGCTCCCGCGTCGAGATCCATCATCACCGCCTGATCACCCAAACCCGAGTACAGGATCTCCGTCGAACGCCGGATCACGGTGTCGGGGGAAACCATCATATCGAACTCGTGGCCACCGAGAGCACCTCACCCACACCACAGGAGTCCGGCGGGTCGACCGTGTTGTCTGCGTCGCCCGACCCACCAAGAACGAGCACAAGCCTAGGATAGTGGGCCGGAGGTGGAACAATCGGTACATTCTCCGAAGGAAGGAACGCTCCCACCACCCGTCTCGGATGGAGTCGCCAGGTTCACCAGCTGGGGTGGTTCCCACTCGCCGCGACACCTATCTTCGTTGAGCTGTTCCCGCACCAGACAAACTCCTTAGAAGCCGAAGCCACATTCTAGGTTGTGCCAGCGGACCCGTCAAGGGGGGCGATGGATTCGCGGCGACACCGGCCTGCTCGATCTCGGGGACCGTGCAGGCTGCGCTCGTCAGACCTTGGCGCCGGTCGGCGGGCTATGCTCCTGAAACGTGCACTGGTACACCGCCTACGGTCTGACGTTCGCGTCGGACATTCCGCTCCCCGAGCTCACCGAAACCGAGGCGGGCGACCCTGACGTGCGGGTCGTGCTCAGAGCCACGCCCGAGTCGATCGACAATCCGACGATCACCCGTCCAATCTGGTCGGCCAACGATGATGAATGGCTGCAGACCGTCGAGGGCGTGGCCCGGTATCACGTGTCCGACGGCACGACCATCGCTATCGAACAGTGGGGGTCGGACCGCGATGTCCGGGCATATCTATTCGGCTCCACGATCGGCGCACTATTCCATCAACGCCAGTGGCTGACACTGCACGCCAGCAGCTTCCTCTAGCCGATTCGACGAGACCGTCGAGGTCCTCGGGCGAGTCTGGCCGGCCGGCGAGCAGGAGCAGACGGGTCTCCACGGAGTTGAGCATCCACCGCTCCAAATCGGAGGCTGGACCGAACTGGGTGCCGAAGTGCTCGAGCCCGAAGGTCAGCGTCACGATGGCTCCTTTCGGGTCCGGTCTCCGTTGCGGATTTCGACCCCGTCGGGCCCGAAGTGCACGATGGTATCGGCGTAGGCGACCGCCGATTCGCGGTGGGTGATCGCAAGCACCGTCGTTGACGGACCCAGCGCGGCGACTGAGTCCAGGATGTGACGCTCGGTCTCCGGG
>JAAETH010000604.1 GCA_024228575.1 Actinomycetes bacterium | reverse complement strand
GAAAGACAGTCGGATCATCCTGCTCACCACAGTCCGCAAGCAACCCAACAACGACTGAGCCGCGGGCACTCGGGCTCGCAAGATCGCTCAGGACCGCGCTAGTCGCAACCCGTAGAAGGACACAACGATGGCGAACTACTCCCGATGGGAAGACATCAAGAAGACCAAAGCCAAGCCCACGGACGAGACGCGGACGGCGATCAACCAGGCCCTCGATCTTGGCCAGCTCATCTACGACATGCGCACGGAAGCCGGGCTGAGCCAACGCGAACTTGCAGAGCGGATGGAAACAACCCAATCCGTGATCTCTCGCCTCGAGGAAGGCGGTGGCGCCAAGAACCGGATCGATACCCTCGCCCGGGTCGCGACAGCGCTCGACCGGCACCTCGTCCTGTCGTTTCCAGTCGACGTTCCCGACAAGCTCACCGACGCCGTCCAGGTTGCCTGAAGCCTTGTGGGTGTGTGGACATCAGGGAGCAGCGGGGAGGTCGTGATCCTCAGGAATCGCCACGAGAGCAGGGGAAACAGCCAAAGACCCTGGCTACGCACCACTTCTTGAAAACAGTCTCAACGGTCTCATAACCCGAAGGTCGCAAGTTCAAATCTTGCCCCGACCACCAACGAGAAGGCCCGGAAACTCAACGCTTCCGGGCCTTCTCCGTTCCTGTGGGGTTCGAGGTCACCTCGGCGAAGAAGACTTGGCGAATGGGCACGTGGAGGAAGAACAGGACATAGAAGCGGCGGAGCAGGGCGATGTCGGAGGTGACGAGCCAACCGGGTCCTCGCGGTCGCGGGAGTGCGGCTGCGATCGCACCGAGCAGGCTCCTCGCCGCCGTTGAGCGCTGGCTGGTCAACCCTCTCGACGGAGTTTCCGGCCCCCACAGGCCCACCGGTTCATGGTTGAACCGTGAGTCTTCTGCGAGCTTTCGTGATGCCTGCTCAAGCGGCGCGCGGCGTCAAGGTGGCGAGTTCGAGCCGTCCATCAGGCCGCTTTCGTAGGCGATGACAACCGCATGGATTCGGTCTCGAGCGGCGATCTTGGAAAGCACCCGCTTGATGTGCGTCTTCACCGTGCTCTCAGCGATGAAGAGTTTCTCGCTGAGTTCGCGATTGGTGAGGCCTCGTCCGATCTGTTTGAGAACCTCGCGCTCTCGATCGGTGAGGCGCTGGACGCGCTTCTCGGCCTCGGTCGGTCGCGGCGAGCTGAGGGTGAACTCCTCGATCAGCCGCTTGGTCATCACCGGCGACAGCAGACCTTCGCCCCGGGCCACCGTTCGGATCCCCTCTATGAGGGCGTCGGGCGCCGCCCGCTTGAGAAGGAACCCGCTCGCCCCCGCTCGAAGCGACTCGAAGACATAGTCATCGACGTCGAAGGTGGTCAGCATGATGACGCGCGGCCGAGGTCCGCGTCTTGTCATCTCCCGCGTCGCCTCGATCCCGTCGAGACCAGGCATGCGGATGTCCATCAGCACGATGTCGGGCCCTGTCGCCTCCGCCACGACGAGCGCGGACGCACCATTGGAGGCCTCCCCGACGATCTCGATGCCATCGGTGCGATTGAGAATCAGACGAATTCCGGCTCGCATCAATTCGTCATCATCGACGAGCACCACCGAGATCATGCTGACCTCACAGGAAAGCGACAGGAGATTTGGACGCCTCCACCGGCACGGTTTCTGATATCGACGTCGCCTCCGTGTAGCGCCATCCGCTCTCTGATACCCCGCAAACCGCGGCCTTCGCTGTCTCCGGCATCGAGACCCGAACCCGTGTCGCTGATGTCGAGGGAAACGACCGAGGAGCTCACCGTGAGGTCGACCGAGACGTCGGCCGAACCCGCGTGCCGCAGCGTGTTGGTCAGGGCGGCCTGGGCGATGCGGTAGGCACTGACCCCGATACTGCCCGGAACCTGCGTCGCGTCGCCATGCACTCGGAGCTCGACCTCCACACCGGCCGCCATCAACTCTTCCCGAAGGCGAGGAAAGTCCTTGAGGCCGAGGGCCGGCTCGCGCCCACTCGACTCTGAACCGCGGCGCAGGGTCTCCAGCAGAAGATCGAGTTCTGTCATCGCTTGACGAGCGGTTGCGACAATCGTGTCCAGGGCAAGCCGGGTTGCCGCTGGATCGTCGTCGAGGGCCAGCCGACCCCCTTCAGCGTGCACCAACATCAGGTTCACGGTGTGCCCGATGAGATCGTGGAGATCGCGAGCCATGCTGGTTCGAGCCTCTTCGAACTGAAGTTGCTGCTGCTGGGCCACCGCCAGGGCCTCCGCCACCGAGCTGGCTTCAGCTAGCCCCTCCTCACGAATCCGGGCGCCGAACAACAGGCTGACCAACCAGACGATCGCCCAGACAGCAACAGTGGCGATGAATACGGCAACGCCGCCCTGGCCCGGGATTCGAACGAAGTAGAAGGCCACCACAGCCAGAGACAACACCAGGCCCACCCACTGTTGCACCCGGTGCCCGTAGGCGGCGATGGACCACACCATGATGAGGCTCGGCCACTGGATGAGGTTGCTTGGGTTGCCAAGCGCGATGAAGATCAACCCGGCGACGACATTCACGAGCAACGAGCGGAACGGCCAGACTCGGCGAGACGCCAGTGCCACGCCCATCGCCAGCGCCGCAACAGCTGCGACCGCCGGGTAGTTCGTGTCCGGCTTGAACAACCAGATCTCGAGTTCGATGAGCGTCGTGAAGAGCACGGCGAGCCCCACGTCACTCAGGGGGATTGCGGCCAGGCGCTCTACGAGATCGTTCGTTGCGACACCAATCGCCTTCTTCATCTGCGCGATGACCCCCCTTCAGTCGATCGTCGCCGCTCAAGCCCAAAGATACGACTCCCCAGAGACAACAGCATCACCCCTCGGGGGGAAGTGATCTACCCCAGGTTGTGAACGCTGGGCCGCCGACGGTCCGAGGGGGTAGGGCATATCCCTCCTCGGGGTGACGATCCGGACCGGCGGGTTTCGTACCGTGCGCCGGAGGCGAAGGATGCGGCGGTCGCAAAGTCATGACCATGATCGGCGAGTCGGGGACTGGACGCTTCCCGACAATCGATCGCCTTCAACTCCATGTGCAAGAGGCGGTGCGCTACTCCACACGAAGCTTCATATTGGTGCTCTTCGTGTTGATCGCGATCTACGTCGTCTCCGAGGCGACTGGTCAGGGTGGCGCGGCGGTCGTCCTGGCGTGGATTCTTGCGTACGTTGCTTTCATCGTGATCCTGCGAGCGCTTGGCGCGCATCCCCGCACCGTCAATATCAACCTCACATTGATGGCTGCGTTCCTCGCGCTGGCGGTGGCAGGCTTGGTGACCGACCTCGGTCTACTCTTCGTTCCTGCCTGGGTGATGGTGTCCGTCTATGCCTTCGCCTCACCATTGTTGATCATGTCCTACGTGCTCCGTCAGGAGCGGATCACGATCGATCTGATCTTCGGTGCCCTATGTGTCTACCTCTTCGTTGGGATTGACTTCGCGATCATCTACGACGTCATCTACGGTCTCGAGCCCACCTCCTTTGCTTTCGCTCACGAGGGTGTCAAGTCGCTGTACTACTTCAGCTACATGACCTTGACGACAGTCGGCTACGGCGATATCACGCCCATGTCCGGCGTGGCGCGAGCGCTCACCGTGGTCGAGGCGATCACAGGTCAGATACTGCTGGTTGTTATGGTCGCTCGACTCATCGGGATTCAGATCGCTCAACAGGGGCAGCCGTCACAAGCCAGAGCGGGCGGCCAGTGATGTCCTCGGGTCGCGTTCGGTGATTTGACCGCAGGGGTAGCGCATATCCCTCCGTGGGGTGACGATCGCGACAGGCGGGCTTCCTAGCATGCGCCACACCGCCTTGGTCGTTCCATCAGGAAGGTCGCGAGGCGCGAGCGAAGGGTGAAGAGGGAATATGGGCGATCCATCAGCAAACAGCGGGATGAGAGCGTTTTTCAGCTGGGTCGGCAGGCACGTGTGGATTCTGGCCGCAGTGATCATCGTGGCATCGGCTGGGCTCGGCATGGCGGGTGTGATGATCCGCGCGGCCGACGACAACCCGGAGTCGCCGCGGTTCGACCCCGGTGGGGAGATCTACGACACATACGAGCGGGCTGACGAGCTCTTCGACCCTGCCACCGAAGTCGTGACCTCGGTGTTCTTCGTCGAGGCAAAGGACGCGGCCGGCGGCGACGCCCTGACTCGTGACGCTCTGCTGGAGTTCGTGACCAACGCAGGCGGGCTCGAGGATGATCCCGAGGCGCAACGGCATCTGACGTCGACATTCGACAATGACCTCGGCCGGCCCATCGATCCGGTTCTGTCGATTGCCCACGCAGTGGACGATCTGTTGCCCGGCGGCCTCGCTGGTGCTGATGATGCCGACGTGAAGCTGGCATTGGCAGAGCTCCTCGATGACGAGAGCTCAGGATCCGCGCTGCGTACGACTCTGTCGCAGTTGACCACGTCCACGGTGGAGGAGGTCAACGGCCGATCGGTGACGGTGTGGCGATCGCCGGCGTTCATGGCCAAGATCGCTTATCAGCGGGAGTCCTTCGAGATCGATCACCCCGATAGCACCGATGTTGATCTGGTCGAGTACGAGTATGCGATCGAGGGCGAGTCGTGGCTGCGTGATGTTCAGGGCATCCTTCGCGGCGACCAACGCCAGGTCAGTGTGCTTGGACTCGCGATCGACGGGTACTTGACCGATGAGGAACAAAGCGCGGCAGCGGCGCCGTTCATCTTCGGGGCGATTGTGTTGATCGTCCTGCTCGTAGGGGCTTTGGTTCGTTCGTATTGGGCCTCCGCTGTCGTCGCCGTCGGACTGAGTGCGACCTTTTTGGCGTACAACGGCATGGTGGTGCTCGTCGGGTTGAAGGACAGCATCCTGTTGACGTTCATCATCCCCATAGCGGTGTTGAGTTTCGGGGTGGACTTCTTCATTCACGGCTTCGGACGCTGTCGCGAAGAGCAGGCGAGTGGACGGTCTCCAACCGCTGCCTATCCCTTCGGCATGGCCGCAGTGGCGTCTGCGGTCTTGCTGGCCGTTTCCACCTCATCTGCGGCCTTCTTGTCCAATTCCTCTTCCGACATCGAGTCGATCAGCCAGTTCGGCATGGGCGCAGCGATCGGCCTGGTGTTGGCATATGTGATCGTCGGAGTCGTCGGTCCGAGGGTCGTGCTCGGAATCGAGGAGCGGCTTGGTGCTGCGCCGTTGGTGCGTGGTCCGCGGCTGGGAGCAAAGCTCGGCTTCCTGGTGATGAGTCTCATCGGAGGTGGCACGGTCACGATGTCGGTGGTCATGGTTCCGTTCGGTGCCGCAGCCCTGGTGGTGCTCTTCATTCCCGTCGCGATCGTCTGGCCGTACCGCCGAGTGAAGCGCCGCAACGAGCGGGCTGCGGCCGATGGCCGCGAACTCGATCATCGGATCCGCGGGGTCGGCCACGGTCTCAGGAGCGCTGGTTCGGCCGTCCACTTCCTCGCCCGATGGCGCGTTGTGACGGTGCCAATCACCGTCGTTCTCGCTGCCGTCGGCCTATACGGTTTCACCCAGGTCGAAGAGAAGTTTTCACCCAGCGATTTCACGTCGTCTGAGACCGACTTCATCCAAAGCCTCGACACACTGGTGTACCACTACGGCTCCAGCACCGGAATGACCGCGTACCTCTACGCCGAAGGCGATCTCACGCAACCCGCAACACTGGCAGCAATCGACGCGGTGATCGACCAGGTCGAGGCCGCCGACAACGACAGAACCGGAGCCGGTGACCCAGGCTTTCTCGCTCGCGAATTCGACGGGACTCCGGTCACAGCCAACAACGTCGCCGACCTCGCGCGGGCCACGCTCGCCTCGCCCGATGCCGTAGCGGAGATCGAAGCAGCCCGCGGGATCACCCTGACGGCCGATTCCAACGGTCTTCCAACCACCGCCGACCAAACCCTCGCCATCTACGAGCACACATCGGTCAACGGCGTCGCCGGCCCCGACGGTGACCTGCTGTGGCGACCCGACGACGTGCAAGCTGCGGTATACGTCGGCAACGGCTTCCAAGCGAGCAAGATCGAGATCTCCGTCGCCACCGTCGCCGATCTCGATCTGATGGTGGCCGCCGGAGACGCTCTTGACTCGGCGAGCACCCAGCTCGTCGATGTGTCTGGCGACTTCGCCTGGCTCGGTGTGTCCGGGGATGCCGTCGTCCAGGAGGACTCGCTCACCGCTTTCACCGCATCGATGGTGCTCTCACTGATCATCGCATTGGTGTTGTGCGCAGTCATCGCGTGGGCGTTCATGCGATCGCTCACATACGCGCTGGTTTCGGTTGTACCCATCCTGCTGGTGGTGGGCTGGGTGTACGCCTTCATGTTCGTCTTCGACTACTCGATCAACCCCGTCACGGCCACCATCGCCGCCATCGCCGTCGGCGTCGGCGTCGACTTCGCCATGCACTTCACGATGAGGTTCCGCGAGGAGTTTGTTGGCGAACCGAGCCGCTTCCCTGCACTACGCCGGGCCGGAGAAGGTACCGGAGGGGCACTCGTGCTCTCGGCCCTCACATCGATGGGTGGGTTCCTCGTCATGTCCCTAGCTCCAATGCCCGTCTTCGCAGACTTCGGACTCCTCACAGCTGTCATGATCCTGTTCTCACTGCTGGTCGCCCTGCTCGTGCTTCCGAGTCTCCTGCTGTTGGTCACGCCATCACGCCAGGGTGAGGAACGTCAACGACTCCTCGATGCCCTCCAGGGAGAGCACTACGACCCGCACGGTCGTGAGACCGCCCACCATCGCGAAGCCGGCACGATATAGCGAACACAGCCACCAGGGGTTGACAGACAGGAGCCAATCTCGATCACTCGCCGCGCCGCCGTCACGACGCGCGGAGGCGTGGCGATCGCAGCGCCCGAACGACTATCGCGGCGCAAGGAGTGGTCGCAGTACTGGCGCGACCGCCACCTCATGTTCCACGAGTACGACCTCGTCGAGCCGACGCCGCACATCGACGAGCTGGGCGCAGGGGTCAAGCGCGACCCGACCTTGTCCCCTAGCCCGGCCTGTCCGGGAGTTGTTGCCTCTGATGCAAGAACGACCTCCCTAGCCGTTGCGGCCACGATCTTCGGTGGGTTCGCCATCGGAAGACTGGCGAGCAGGACGCTCGACGGGGAGCCAAACAAGGATCTGCTTCAGGGGACCATGGCCGAGATCGGACTGGCGGTGCTCAATATCGTCGGCATCGCTACCGTCGTGTTCTAGCTTCACGACGGCAATCGCCGGCCGCCCTGAGACCTCTCAACCCACTCGTAGTCGTGCCGTTCGTCTTGGTTTGACGCTCCTCCGCAGAGCCGATCGTGGGGAGGTGGTGTGATGCTGGTCAGGTGGTGGGGCGGACGGCTTCGGCGGGGTCGAGGTGGGCGGCGCGGGTAGCTGGGTAGAGGCCTGCGAGGGCGCCGAGGGCGAGGGCGGCGGTGATCCCGAGGGCGAGGGCTTCGATCGGGATGTCGATTCGCCAGTTCTGCTGGGTGGCGTAGGTGTAGGTGACGGCGGCGCCGAGAATGGTGCCGATGATGCCGCCGAGGGTTGCGAGGGTGGCGGACTCGAGGATGAATTGGGTGGCGATGTGGGTTCGGGTTGCGCCGAGGGCGCGTCTGAGGCCGATCTCGCCGCGTCGTTCGAGTACGGAGATGACCATGACGTTGGCGATGCCGACGCCACCGACGATGAGGGCGACGGCACCGAGGCCGAGGAGAAGGTTCTGGAGGTTCTTGTCGACCTCGGCGCGGGCTTCGAGGGCGTCGGACGGCCGTGAGACGGTGACTTCGTTGGGGTCCGCGGGGTTGACGGTTGGGGGTAGGACGTCGCGGACGGCTTCGATGTGTTCGGGGTTGGCCCGCAGGTAGATGGCGGTGGGGACGATCTCGGCGCCGAGGAAGGTCTCGGCGGCGTCGTTGCCGATGAGCACGGCTCGGTCGATGTCGGGGTTGAGGGTCAGGGTGTTGAGGATGCCAATGACGGCGAAGTTCCGGCCGCCGATGTCGACAACGGGTGCTCCTTGGAGATTGTTGATGCCGAGTCGTTGGGCGGCGACGGCGCCCAACACGACGGTGGGGATGGTGCTGGTTTGGGAGTCGAGGAAGCGGCCGTGGGCGAGGCTGGCTTCGAGGGTGCTGTAGAGGTGGGTCTCGGCGGCAAACACATCGAGGCCGTTGTTGTCCTCGACGTACTTGTTGCGGCGGACGTCGGTGTCGAGCGCTGATACGGATGAGGCTTGGTCGACGGGTCCGATGCGGCGGACCATGGTCGGGGATTCGGGTGGTAGTTGGGCGGCGTCGCCGAAGAGGTCGTTGCCGGCTTGGACATGCAACAGGTTGGTGCCGAGCCGATCGATTTGGGCGATGAGGTCGGCCTTGGAGGATGCGGAGATGCCGAGGACGGCGATCATCGACGCGATGCCGATGGAGATGCCAATGGCGGTCAGCAGGGTGCGGCCCTTGCGGCTTCGCAGACCGTGGGTGCCGGTGGCGATGGCGTCGGCGGCTCGAAGTTTCGAGCGGGGGCGCTGCATCTCGACGTGCGGGTGCTGAGTCGCGGTGGCCGGGATGGAGGTCATTGGGTGGCGGCCGGGATCAGAGTCGGGAATTGGGTTTGGTGATCGTCGATGATGCGTCCGTCGTTGACAGTGACGCGGCGAGGGAACGCGCTGGCGAGGTCTTGGTCGTGGGTGATGATCAAGATGGTGGTGCCGTCTGCATTGAGGTCGCCAAGCAAGGTGAGGATGTCGGCGGAGGTGTGGCTGTCGAGGTTGCCGGTCGGTTCGTCGGCCAACACGATGGCGGGGTCGGCGACGATGGCTCGGGCGATAGCGACGCGTTGGCGTTCGCCGCCGGAGAGCTTGGCTGCCCTGTGGTCGACTCGGTGACCGAGACCGACGCGTTCGAGTGCGTCGATTGCCAGTCTTGTGCGTTGTTTGCGAGGGACGCCCTGGTAGAGGAGCCCATTCGAGACGTTTGACACCGCGGTGCTGCTTTCGAGGAGGTGAAACTGCTGGAACACGAACCCGATGCGGGCGGCGCGCAGCCCGGAACGGTCGGCGTCGGAGAGTTCAGCGACCGCTGTTCCTTCGATGTAGGCGTGTCCTGCGGTGGGTCGATCGAGGGTGCCGATGATGTTCAACAGCGTGGACTTGCCCGATCCAGAGGCACCGACGATGCCGACGAGTTCACCCGGGTGAACCGTCAGCGATACGCCGTCGAGGGCCTTGATGGGCGGCGAGGCGGGGTAGTGCTTGGCGATGTCGACGAGTTCGAGTACTGGTGGCGTCGCCTCCTGGGGGGTCGGGGGTGTCGTGGCACGGTGACGAAGGAATCGTGTCAGGCTCATGTGGGCACTAGGACCTCGTCGCCTGCGGCGATGTCGCCGTCGATCTCGGCTGTCCCGTCGAGTACCTCACCAACCTCAATTCGGGTCAGAGTTGTCGTGGTCCCGGTGGGGATCTCGATGGCGAAGCCGCCCTCGCTGAGTGCGAGGAGGGCCGTGACGGGCACGAGCAACACGTCATCGGCGAGGACCTGGGTGACCGTCACCGTGGCCGACGCAGTGTTTGCCGGCAGGTTGCCTTCTGCGGCAATGGTGGTGCGCCAGACCTGTGACCCGTCCTGGCTTGTGACCTGTTGTTGGTCGGTGACGACACCGGTGGTGGTGGCGTCGTTGCCGAAGTCGATCTCGACCTCGGTGTCCACGGGGAGTGCGCCGCGGTCCCGGGTGGAGGTGTCGACGAGGACCTGGGGATCAGCGCCGGTGACCTCGACGCTGGTGAAGGTGTCGCCGACCCGGCTGTTGGTGTTGATACGCACCGGTTCGGGCTCGAACACGAGCTGGCTGTTGTCGACCCGCCCGGTGACGGGGAGCCCGACCGATTCTTGCCAGGCTTCGACAGCCTTTTCGGTGTAGCCCCCGAACTGACCGTCGATTTCGAGGTTGCCATCGGCATCGAAGCCGGCCGCGGTCACGAATGTCTGGAGTTGCGTGACATCGAAGCCAGTCTGCAGCTTGAGTCGGTTTCCGTTCTGGTCCCGGTGCCTGGTGTTGACCTTGTACAGCTCGCGATACATCGGCATCGTGCCTCGAGCCAACGTGACGGGTTGGTTGTCCACGCGCACCAGGGGCTCGCCGAAGCCAACAACAGTGCCCGTCTCGTGGCCGCTGGTGATGGTGCCGGCCGCAGCCGTGTTGATGGTCCAGGAGTCGCCGTGGCTGAGAGTTGCGGTGAACTCGCGTTCTGAGGCCAAGGTGCCTCGGCGCACTGTCACGGTCTCCCACGAGACGGATGGCTCGGCTTGGAGTGCGGCGGCTGCGGTTGGGTCGTCGCCGCTCAACAGTCCCGTGGTGGCGACGGCTCCAGCGCCAACAGCGGCAATGGCGAACGCGGCGATGAATCGGTGCCGGTTCATGAGCGTCCCCCGAAGGTGTTGTTGCTGGCGAGCGGAGAACCATCGCTCTGGCGGTCAGGCGATCCCGGTGACGTCGGTGCGGTGAGTCGGGGATGGGTGGTCATCAGAGGGCTCCTTGGCGTGGGGCAGAGCGGCTTGAGGATTCGACGGGGGTCGGTGGCCGACCAGGCGTGGCGGGGTCTTCCTGATCAGCCCCGAGGCGCGAGACGGTCCGTCGAACCGTGCTGGG
>JAAETH010000603.1 GCA_024228575.1 Actinomycetes bacterium | reverse complement strand
CTGAGATGTGTATGCCTGGTGATAACACTGATATGTCGGTTGAGTTGATCAATCCGATTGCTATGGACGAGGGCCTGCGGTTTGCTATCCGCGAGGGTGGTCGTACCGTTGGCGCCGGCCGCGTCACCAAGATCATCAACTGACAGACGCGCGGGGAACGCCGTACGTGAGGTGCGACCTATGCCGAGCTCGGCTACGGTCGTGAGGATGGACGTCGAGGCCCTTGCCAAGAAAGCCAAGGCTGGCGACGAGGACGCGTTCACAGCCCTGGTCAAGGTGACCCACGCGGACACGTACACCCTTGCCCATCGGCTGACGGGCAATGCCGATGACGCCTCCGATGTGGTGCAGGAGGCCTACATCAGGGCCTACAGGAACCTGAAGTCGTTTCGGGGTGATGCGAAGTTCTCGACGTGGATGTACCGCATCACCGCCAACTGCGCCTCGACCCACCTCAGCAAGCGCCGCATGAACCATCACGACGAGCTGACCGAGTTCATGGCGCCCTCGGACAACACTCCCGTGCACGACCCAGATTTTGTGGTCATGAACGGATCGTTGCGGACGGCCCTGGTCGATGCCCTCCAGGCACTCCCGCAGCAGATGAGGGCTGTTGTCGTGTTGCGAGATGTCTACGACCTTCCCCACGACAACATCGCCGAGGAACTCGGCATCTCGGTCACGGCGGCCAAGGTGCGGCTGCATCGTGCACGCAAGCGGCTGCGAGATCTGGTTGGTGACCCGCATGAAAGCGAGGCGCGCCGTGCAGTGTGAGTCCGCGGTTGCAGCGGTGGCATCGTTGGCTACCGGAGAAGAGCCGAGCAATCGACGCCAGGCCCAACATGTCTCGGAGTGCCTGCGCTGTCAGGCTGCGGTCGCCCGCGACCGACGTCTGCGCCGATCCCTGCGCCAACTTCGCGGTGCGATGATCAGACCCAATCCCGAGCTCCTGTCAGAGTTGTTGCTGGCGATCTCCGAGGCTGCGGCCGACGAGGCCAGTCGGTCGCGGAGCCGCACGAAGCGTCTGGTGTACATGGCGGCTGCCGGCACCGCAGCCGGCGGAGCGGCTGCCGGCGGCATTGCCGTGGCCATTGCAATGCATCGGCACCGATCGACGTTCACCGCGGCCGCAGGTTGAATCCGCCGGTTGTCCGAGCTCCCAAAATCCACTGTCGGCGAGCCGGTTTTCGCTGCTATCGTTGGTTCGCCTGACGCCTGTTCAGGCGCGCTCGAATCCGTGGACGAAACTGCACGGTGAAACAGCGAGTAGGCAGGAACAGAATAGGGCAGTGGCTCAATTGGTAGAGCACCGGTCTCCAAAACCGGCGGTTGGGGGTTCGAGTCCCTCCTGCCCTGCAATCATCGGGCCGTCTCGTGCGGCCCCACCTATCCATGAGTGGAGCTTTCCCACATGGCGATGAACCGACAGCAGCGACGCCAGCTGCAAAAACAGGGTGAGCTGAATCAAGACGGCTCCCCCGCTGCCCAACGGCGTGAGCGATCATCCCAGGGTCCCCCCGACACGCGGACGAGTCCTCGCGAGTTCGTAGGAGAGGTTCGTGAGGAGCTTCGCAAGGTCGTCTGGCCGACGAGAGACGAGTTGAAGAACTACTCGATTGTGGTGTTCGTGACCATCGTCGTGTTGACATCGATCATCGCCGGCCTCGACTACCTCGCTGGCGAGGGAGTCCTCAGACTCTTCGAGACGAACTGATGACCGACAACACACTCCCCGACGAGAGCACCGAAGCACCCGGTCTCGACGATCTACTTCCGACCGGCGATGTCGTTCCTGTCGTCGCTCCCGACGAAGACGAGATCGCTATCGCCCTCCCGGTTGGCGACGTGACCGCCGCCGAGGAGGCCCAAGCCGAAGCCGCACCAGAGGTCGAAGCCGAGGCCGCAGAGGCCGGCGAGCAAGCCGCGGCTGGCGCCGCTGAGGCACCTGCCGGAGTCGATTCCGAAACGGGTGAGATCCTCGACGAAGACGACATCATCGAAGAGCGCGTTCCACTCGAGAGCCCCTACGACCGGCCCGGCAAGTGGTACGTCGTTCATACCCAGTCCGGCTACGAGAACAAGGTCAAGCAGAATCTCGAAGCCCGCATCGTGTCGTTGAATCTCGAGGACAAGATTCACGAGGTCGTCGTCCCGATGGAAGATGTCATCGAGTTCAAGCAAGGCCGCAAGGTGGTCGTGCAGAAAAAGATGTTCCCCGGGTACCTGCTCATCAGGTCCCAGCGTGGCGGCGAAACCCAGCACGCCATCCGCAACACCCCTGGGGTGACCGGGTTCGCTGGTCCCGGAGGCAAGCCCACCCCGCTCAAGCGCAAGGAAGTCGAGACCTTCCTCGCGGTTCGTGGCGAAGAGGGTGCAGGGGAGACGACACCTCGCAAGACCAAGACCAGGCTTCTCTACGAAGTCGGCGAGACGGTCAGGGTCAAGGACGGTCCCTTTGCCGACTTCCAGGGCCAGATCGAAGAGATCAACACCGAGCAGCTCAAGCTCAAGGTGTTGGTCAACATCTTCGGTCGCGAAACACCAGTCGAGCTCGACTTCGCTCAGGTCGGCAAGCTCTAGTCGAACCCTTCGGGACCGGACGCCCTTTCTCCCGCTGCAGGGGTGCACCATGTTCGGCTAGCGGTCCCGGGACGAAATCGGAACTTTTCTGGCGCGAATGGTGGTTCGCGCGGCAGACTTGTCCCTCGTGCCTTTGGCCGGTCGCAGCGATCGGCCCGCCAAAAGGCCTCGGCTGAACAGCCGACCAACCCAGTGCCCGCGTCTCGGGTCGTTCCACACACGGAGAATCTCATGGCGAAGAAGAAGCTCGCCGCAATCGTCAAGATCCAGATTCCGGCTGGTGGTGCCACCCCAGCTCCGCCTGTCGGCACGGCTCTGGGTCCACATGGCGTTGCCATCATGGACTTCTGTAAGGCCTACAACGCCCAGACCGAGGCCCAGCGCGGCACCATCATTCCGGTCGAGATCTCGATCTTCGAAGATCGTTCGTTCACCTTCATCACCAAGACCCCACCAGCGTCGGTGCTGTTGCGAGAAGCCGCCAAGCTGGACAAGGCCGCGAACAACCCCGGCCGCGAGGTCGCGGGATCGGTGTCTCAAGAACAGGTCGAGCAGATCGCGCAGGTGAAGCTCCCCGACCTCAACGCCAACGACATCGAGGGTGCCAAGAAGATCATCGCAGGCACCGCTCGGTCGATGGGCATCGAAGTCGAGGTCTGACGGCCAATCTGGGATCCGAGCAGCCCGTCACCTCGGGTGGCGAGAACGGGAACCAGTACAAGAACACACCGCCCCGGGGAGGACCTCGCCTCGGGAGCCGGTTCACACGAGGTAGCAATACTGCGAAAGGAAGCCCCATGGCAAAGGGCAAGAAGTACCAAGACGCTATGCGTCGTTTCGACCGCAATGCGTTCCACGAGGCCGAGGACGCCTTCGGTCTCGTCGCCGGAATCGCGACCGCGAAGTTCGACGAGTCCGTAGACGTCGTGTTTCGACTGGGTGTCGACCCCCGCAAGGCAGACCAGATGGTGCGTGGCACGGTCGCCCTTCCCGCTGGGACCGGCGGCGAAGTCCGGGTTCTGGTCTTCGCCCAAGGCGATACGGCCGATGAAGCCCGGGCTGCGGGCGCCGACCTCGTCGGCGCCGAAGAGCTCGCCAAGGAGGTCGAAGGTGGCATGTTCGACTTCGACATCGCTATCGCGTCGCCCGACATGATGCCCCTTGTCGGAAAACTCGGCCGTGTTCTCGGCCCTCGCGGTCTCATGCCAAACCCCAAGACCGGCACCGTCACCCCCGACGTCGCCAAGGCTGTCACCGAGTTCAAGGGTGGCCGCGTCGAGTACCGCACGGACCGATACGGCAACATCGCCCTCTCGATCGGCAAGGCGAGCTTCTCGCCAGAAGATCTGGCCATCAACTACAACGCGGTGGTTGAAGAGCTCAGCAGGGCCAAGCCCGCGTCGTCCAAGGGTCACTATTTCCGCAAGGTGTCCCTCAGCACGACCATGGGGCCCGGCATCCGCGTAGAACCACCGAGCTGATTTGGCTCTAACAGTTTCGCTCGCGAGCCCACCTCGCTAGCGTTGGAAAAGACAAGATTCGCTCGCCGAAGATATCCGGTGGTCCCGCACGGGACGTAAGTGTGATCGGAACCCGGTTCCGTTCACAGCCTGACGAGGTGAACTCCTGAACTCCTCTCGGAGTCGGGGTTCGCAGTGCGAGCCCCGACATACCGAGAGGAGGTGAAACATGGACAGAACCCCACGCACAGAAAAGGTCGCCGTGGTCGACGAGGTGCGAAAGCGCTTCGACGACGCCTCTGCGGTGTTGTTGACCGAGTATCGAGGAATATCGGTGGCGGCCATGACCGAGCTTCGTCGTTCGCTCACAGCTGCCGGTGGCGACTACAAGGTGTACAAGAACACCCTTGTGCGCCTCGCTGTTGCCGATCTCGGCGTCGACGGTCTCAGCGACTTGCTGGTAGGACCAACCGCGTTGGCCTTCGTCCAAGACGACGCAGCCGCAGTGGCCAAGTCGTTGAAGGACTTTGGTGCCACCAACGAGAACCTGATCATCAAGGGTGCTCTGCTCGACGGGCAACTGCTCGACGAGTCACAGGTCAAGGCCCTGGCCGACCTGCCCTCGCGCGACGAGTTGTTGGCACGGTTCGCAGGTGGTCTACAGGCTCCGATGTCGCAGTTCGCGGCGTTGCTCAATGCAACGATGGCGAAGTTTGCGTATGGCATTCAAGCCTTGATCGACGCTGGCGACGCTGGCGACGCTGGCGAAACAGCGGCTGAGGAACCTGCTCCCGCCGAGGCAGAAGCCCAGGCCGAGGTCGTCGAAGAGGCGGTCCCCGCCGACGCAGAAGCCGAGGCCGAGGTCGTCGAAGAGGCGGTCCCCGCCGAGGCAGAAGCCGATGCCGCTGTCGACAGCACCGAGGAGTCCACCCCCGCAGACGACCCGGCACCCGCCGAGTCCGACGACTGATTTCAACCAAATTCGCGGGTGACTCTGTCGAGCACCCGTCCCTTCAGGAGAAGCAACAGAAATGTCCAACGAAGAAATTCTCGAGGCGATCGGCAACCTGACCGTTCTCGAGCTGAGCGAACTGCTCACCGCATTTGAAGAGAAGTTCAACGTGACCGCTGCGGCCCCGGTTGCAGTCGCTGCCGTAGGCGCCGGCGATGGTGGCGGCGCTGCCGTCGAGGAAGAGAAGGACGAGTTCGACGTCGTTCTCACCGGCGCAGGCGACAAGAAGATCCAGGTCATCAAGGAGGTTCGTAGTCTCACGAACCTCGGTCTCAAGGAGGCCAAGGATCTCGTTGAAGCTGCGCCGAAGGCCGTCCTAGAGGGCGTATCCAAAGAAGATGCAGAGAAGGCCAAGGAGTCCCTCGAGGGCGCCGGCGCCAGCGTCGAACTGAAGTAGCAGTCGTTCGGCCGTTCGGCCGTTCGGCCGTTCGGCCTCACTCCTCGCCATTTGCCGGCACCATCGGAGCCGGCAGGACGCTCTCGGGTAGCGAGGAGACGCCGCGGACGAGCGGCGCAGCGACAGAGATTGAGAAGGGGACGGCCCGTTGGGCCGTCCCCTTCGGCTTGACCGCAGGGCCAGTTCTTCCTAACGTTTCAGGTGACAACGACGTGGGGCGTCGAGGCACCGGGTCCACCGAGTGCACTCACCCCAGGTCTGCAACAAAACGAACCGAGAGTTTCTTCGGGTTCTGTTTGCGAGACCGCCCATCGGGCGGTAGATTGTCCTGTTGCCGTGCCCGTCTTGTCGTCTTACCTCGACACTCCGGAGTTCACGCGCGTCCAGCTTTTTGGTGGTGCCGGTTTGACGCCCGGTCCCGCCGCTACGTGATGTCGGGAGTTCCCCTTGTCTTCTCGCTCCGCTATCCGCGATCGGTACTCGTTCGGCTCACTGAGCGAGGTCCTGGAGCTTCCGGACCTCATCGGTGTGCAGCGCGACTCGTTCCAGCGCTTCCTCGATCAGGGGTTGGCTGAAACCTTCGCCGATATCAGCCCGATCACCGACTTCAGCGGCTCACTCCGCCTCGAACTCGAGTTCGATCCCGACGACGAGGATCTTCGTCCGCCACCCAAGTTCTCGGTCGAGGAGTGCAAAGAAAGGGACATGACCTACGCGGCCCCGATCTTTGTTCGTGCGCGGTTCATGAACTCGTCGACTGGCGAGATCAAGGAACAGACGGTCTTCATGGGTGACTTCCCGATGATGACCGACAAGGGCACATTCGTAATCAACGGCACCGAACGTGTCGTGGTCAGCCAGCTCGTTCGTTCGCCCGGCGTCATCTTCCAGCCCGGCGAGCGCTATCGCCTGCGGAACATGGCCAAACACCAGCTGGTCACCGGCACCGTTCATCCCTATCGCGGCGAGTGGATCGAGTTCGACGTCGAGCACAAGCCTGGCAAGGACGTCACAGCGGGCTGTCGTGTTGCCCGCAAGCGTCGCCTCAGCTTGTTCACCCTGCTGCGGGCGCTTGGCTACGACGAGGAAAGCCACCCCGGGTTCCTCGAGCGGTTCGTCAACCATTTCTCCTTCCTCGAGGGTCAGTGGGAGAAGGACCAACACATCGCTCCGACTCGCGAAGAATCACTCGTCGAGATCTACAAGCGCGCCCGCCCCGGCGAGCCGCCCACCCCTGAGGCTGCCGCCAACTACTTCAACAACGCGTTCTTCGAGGATCGCCGCTACTCGCTGAGCCGCGTCGGCCGCTACAAGCTGAACCGCAAGCTGGGCAACGAACTCGACCGCATCGAAGAGCAGTTCGGTATCGTGCTCGACCGCCCAGATCTCGATCAGAATGTGTTGTCGCGTTCAGAGATCCTGGCCGCTGTCACCTATCTGCTGCACCTGGCCGACGCCGAGCCCGGTTATCGCCTCGACGACCAGGACCACTTCGCCAATCGCCGCATCCGAAGCGTCGGCGAGCTGATCCAGAACCAGGTCCGCATCGGTCTGAGTCGCATGGAGCGTGTTGTGCGCGAGCGCATGACCACCCAGGACGTCGAGGCCATCACACCCCAGACGCTCATCAACATCCGTCCCGTCGTGGCCGCCATCAAGGAGTTCTTCGGGACTTCGCAGCTGTCACAGTTCATGGATCAGGTGAACCCACTGTCGGGCCTCACCCACCGCCGTCGTCTGTCGGCGCTCGGCCCCGGAGGTTTGTCGCGCGAACGTGCAGGCTTCGAGGTTCGCGACGTTCACTTCAGCCACTACGGCCGCATGTGCCCGATCGAGACCCCCGAAGGCCCGAACATCGGCCTGATCGGTGCTCTGGCCTCTTTTGCCAGGGTCAACGACTTCGGCTTCATCGAGTCGCCGTATCGAAAGGTCGATAGGGGCAAGGTCAGCAACGACGTCGTCTACCTCACTGCCGACGAGGAAGAGGAGTACGTAGTCGCCCAGGCGAACGCTCCCATCGACGACGAGGGCAACTACACCAACGACCGAGTCTTGGTTCGCAAGAGCCCGCAGGGTCAGAGCCTTTCGGACCTCAAGCTCCAGATGGAACGCGATACCTACTTCGCTGCGACCACCGAGGTCGGGTTCGTTCCGGCCGAGGAAGTCCAGCTGATGGACGTCTCGCCGAAGCAGATCGTCTCGGTCGCCACTGCGCTCATCCCGTTCCTCGAGCACGACGATGCCAACCGTGCCCTCATGGGCGCAAACATGCAGCGTCAGGCCGTACCTCTGGTCCGCGCCGAGGCTCCGTACATCGGAACCGGTATCGAGGCCCGGGCCGCCCACGACGCCGCCGACATGATCCTCGCCTCCGACGACGGAACCGTCACCGACGTGTCCGGCGACTACATCGAGGTCGAGTACAAGAAGCTCGGCAAGCAGCGCCACCGTGTTTCGAAGTTCCGGCGTTCGAACCAGGACACCTGCATCAACCAGAAGATCCGTGTGGTCAAAGGCCAGAAGGTCAAGCGCGATGCGCTGCTGGCCGACGGCCCATCCACCGATCACGGCGAGCTGGCGCTCGGCAAGAACCTCATGGTCACCTACATGGCCTGGGAGGGCTACAACTTCGAGGACGCCATCATCCTCAGCGAGCGGTTGGTGAAGGACGACGTCATGACGTCGATCCACATCCACGAGTACGAGATCGATGCTCGCGACACCAAGCTCGGCCCAGAAGAGATCACCCGAGACATCCCGAACCTGTCCGACGAGGTCCTCGCCGATCTCGACGAGCGGGGCATCATCCGGGTCGGTGCCGAGGTCGGTCCTGGCGACGTCCTGGTCGGAAAGGTCACACCAAAGGGCGAAACAGAGCTGACCCCAGAAGAACGGTTGCTTCGTGCCATCTTCGGAGAGAAGGCCCGCGAGGTTCGCGACACGTCGCTGAAGGTTCCACACGGAGAGAGTGGTGTGGTCACCGACATCAAGGTGTACTCGCGCTCCGACCAGCACGAGTTGCCACCGGGGGTCAACCAGCTGGTGCGTGTCTATGTCGCACAAAAGCGCAAGATCTCGGTCGGCGACAAGCTCGCCGGTCGGCACGGCAACAAGGGCGTCATCTCCAAGATCCTTCCGATCGAGGACATGCCCTATCTTCCTGACGGTACCCCCGTCGACATCATCCTCAGCCCGCTGGGTGTTCCCAGCCGTATGAACGTCGGCCAGGTTCTCGAGGCTCACCTCGGCTACGCAGCCCGATGGGGTTGGAACCAGGATGGCGAGATGGTCGGCGACGAGCCCATCCGTACGGGCCAGACCAAGACCAGGCCGAGCACGCTCCCGTCGATGTTCATCGCAACACCGGTGTTCGACGGCGCCAAGTGGGACGAGGTCGAGCTGTCGGGTGGAGACCCGACCATCAAGGAGATCCTCGGCAACCTGCGTGCCGACGGTGTCGACGGCAAGAACATGATGACCGACTTGGGAAAGGCGCAGCTGTTCAATGGCCGCACCGGCGACCCCTACGACCAGCCCACCATGGTTGGTTATTGCTACATCTTGAAGCTTGCCCACCTCGTCGACGACAAGATCCACGCCCGTTCGACGGGTCCCTACTCGATGATCACCCAGCAGCCCCTTGGCGGCAAGGCCCAGTTCGGTGGGCAGCGCTTCGGCGAGATGGAGGTCTGGGCGCTCGAGGCCTATGGCGCCGCGTACTGCTTGCAGGAACTGCTGACCATCAAGTCCGACGACGTACTCGGACGTGTTCGGGTGTACGAGGCCATCGTCAAGGGCGACAACATCCCAGAGCCGGGTATCCCCGAGAGCTTCAAGGTTCTCATCAAGGAGATGCAGGCTCTTTGCCTGAATGTCGAGGTCATGAGCCACGCCGGAACACAGATCGACATGCAGGGTCTCGACGAGGACGTGTTCAGGGCTGAGGAGTCCCTGGGTATCGACATCAGCCGACCAGAACGAGGCAGCGACGAGGAGGACGAGATGCGTAGACAGCGGATCTGAGGACTCGAAACGAGTCCGCACCGTTCCGCAACTACGCATCTTCGAGGAGACACAACATGATCGACGTCAACGATTTCTCCGAGCTTCGCATCGGCCTTGCAACCGCCGATGCGATCCGCACCTGGTCCAATGGTGAGGTAAAGAAGCCCGAGACGATCAACTACCGCACGCTCAAGCCCGAAAAGGACGGCCTCTTCTGCGAGAAGATCTTCGGCCCGACCAAGGACTGGGAGTGCGCCTGTGGCAAGTACAAGCGCGTCCGCTTCAAGGGCATCATCTGCGAACGCTGCGGCGTCGAGGTGACGCGCCAGAAGGTCCGCCGTGAACGTATGGGCCACATCGAGCTGGCTGCCCCGGCCGTTCACATCTGGTACCTGCGCGGCACCCGTTCGTGGCTCGCCTATCTGCTGATGGGCACCGAGGCTCGCGAGGAGCTGAAGGCCAAGCAGCTCGAGCGTGTCATCTACTTCGCCGCCAACCTGGTCTGCTGGGTCGACGACGACAAGCGCCACGAGGACCTTCCGCGCCTCGAAGAAGAGATGCGCGAGGAACTCGACGCCATCGAAAAGGAGCGCGATCTCGAGATCGACAAGGCCTACAAGGATCTCGAGGCCGAGATCGAAGCGCTCGAAAAGGACGGCGCCAAGGACAAGGACCTCAAGGCTCGTCAGCGCGATGCCGAACGCGACATCACCTCTCTTCGCGAGGAATACGAGGAAGAGTTCGAGCTCGTTCAGCGGGTTTTCGACGAGTTCAAGAGCCTCCACAGCCGCAAGATTCTCGAAGACGAGCTGTTGTGGCGCGAGCTGGTCGACCGCTACGGCGAGTACTTCGAAGGTGGGATGGGTGCCGAGGCAATTACCCGCCTGCTTGCCCGCATCGATCTCGACGAGGAAGAGGTCAAGCTCCGCGATCAGATCGATCCCGCCGAGGGTGTGAAGCCACTTTCGGTTCAGCGCAAGCAGAAGGCCATCAAGCGCCTGAAGATCGTGTCGGCGTTCAACCGTCGCGACGAGAACGGTCGTCGCATCAACGATCCGCGGGCAATGATCCTCGACGCTGTTCCGGTCATTCCACCCGAGTTGCGCCCGATGGTCCAGCTCGACGGCGGTCGATTCGCTACCTCCGACCTCAACGATCTGTACCGCCGGGTCATCAACCGCAACAACCGCTTGAAGCGCCTTCTCGATCTCGGCGCCCCCGAGATCATCGTCAACAACGAGAAGCGCATGCTCCAGGAGGCCGTCGACGCCCTGTTCGACAACGGCCGTCGTGGCCGTCCGGTCACCGGGCCAGGTAACCGTCCGCTCAAGTCGTTGTCGGACATGCTCAAGGGCAAGCAGGGCCGCTTCCGCCAGAACCTGCTCGGAAAGCGCGTCGACTATTCGGGCCGTTCGGTCATCGTCGTGGGCCCGACGCTCAAGCTTCACCAGTGCGGTCTGCCCAAGCTGATGGCCCTCGAGCTGTTCAAGCCCTTCGTCATGAAGAAGCTGGTCGATACCGAGGTCGCCCAGAACATCAAGTCGGCCAAGCGTATGGTCGAGCGCCGTCGCTCCCAGGTCTGGGACGTCCTCGAAGAGGTCATCCGCGAGCACCCGGTTCTGCTCAACCGTGCCCCGACCTTGCACCGCCTCGGCATCCAGGCCTTCGAGCCCGTGCTCGTCGAGGGTAAGGCCATCCAGATCCACCCACTCGTCTGTGCTGCGTTCAACGCCGACTTCGACGGCGACCAGATGGCGGTCCACCTGCCGTTGTCGGCCGAGGCCCAGGCCGAGGCCCGCGTCCTGATGTTGTCGTCGAACAACATCTTGTCGCCCGCCGATGGCCGGCCGATGACCGTACCCAGCCAGGACATGATCATCGGCGCCTACTACCTCACCGAGGAGCGTGACGAGCTGGCCGAAGGTGAGCGTCCCCGGGCGTTCCGCCATCGTCACCAAATCGAGCAGGCGGTCGAACTCGGTACCGTCACCCTGCACACACCGATCGAGTACAGGGGCGCTCCAAGCCTCAAGAACGACGACGGCTGGGAAGCCACGACGCCAGGTCGCGTCATGTTCAACGAGGCACTGCCGGCGGCATTCCCGTATGTAAATCATCCCGTGAAGAAGCGCGACATGGGCGACATCGTGTCGGCCCTCACCGACGACTTCGCCAAAGCCGAGGTCGCCGCCAGCCTCGACAAGCTCAAGAGCCTCTCGTACCGCTATGCATCGCAGTCGGGTCTGACGATCTCGATCAACGACGTTGCTGTGCCGCCATCCAAGCGTGAGATTCTCGATGGTTATGAAAGCGAGGCCGAGCGGGTCGAGACCCAGTTCCGACGGGGCATCATCACCGACGGCGAGCGCCGCCAGAAGGAGGTCGAGATCTGGACCTCGGCCACCGAGGAGGTGCGCGATGCCATGGAGGTCGAGTTGAAGGCGACGGTGTTCAACCCGATCGACATGATGGTTGGCTCGGGCGCCCGCGGAAACATGATGCAGGTTCGCCAGATCGCAGGCATGCGTGGTCTTGTTGCCAACCCTCGAGGCGACATCATCCCCCGTCCGATCAAGAGCTCATATCGAGAAGGCCTCTCGATGCTCGAGTACTTCATCGCCACACCTGGCGCTCGAAAAGGCCTCGTCGACACCGCACTTCGTACCGCCGACTCGGGGTATCTCACCAGGCGTCTAGTCGATGTCGCCCAGGAGCTCATCGTCAATGAGGAAGATCCCTTCGACCGCGACGGCATGGTTCGAGGTATCTGGCTCGAAGACATCGTGCCCGATACCTCCGACAAGCGGGCCTACCTCGAGACCCGCCTGTTCAGCCGTGTGCTGGCCGACGATGTCGAGTTCAGCGACGGTTCGGTCATGGACGGCGGAACCCTCGTCGGCGAAGAGGAAATGCTCCGCCTTCGCGACGACGAAACGGTCACCCGCGTACGTGTCCTTTCACCGCTCACCGATGACTCCGAATTCGGCGTGTCAGCAAGAGGTTACGGCTCGTCTCTGGCCACCGGCAATCTGATCGAGGCAGGCGAGGCCGTTGGTGTCATCGCCGCCCAGTCGATCGGTGAGCCCGGTACCCAGCTGACGATGCGTACCTTCCACACCGGTGGTGTGGCCGGCTCGGACATCGCCGGCGGTCTTCCTCGCGTGGTCGAGTTGTTCGAAGCTCGCAGCCCCAAGGGCAAGGCCGTCCTGGCCAAGCGCTCGGGAGTTGTACGTATCGGCGAGGACGACGGTCGCGGCCGCGTCATCGAGGTTGTCGGCGACGACGGAGATGAAGACTCGTACACAGTTCCCGCAGTTTCGCGCCTGGCAATCACCGATGGTCAAGAGGTCCGAGCCGGTGATCCGCTGGTCGATGGACCCCGCGACCCCAAGGAACTGCTCGAGATTCGCGGTGTGCGCGAGACCCAGCAGTACCTCGTCGACGAGGTACAGAGCGTCTACCGCGATCAGGGCGTCTCGATCCACGACAAACACATCGAGCTCATCGTGCGTCAGATGACACGTCGTGTCCTCGTGGCCGAGCCCGGAGACAGCAAGTTCCTTCCGGGCGAGCAGGTCGACCAGCGTGTCTACGCCGAGGTCAACCGAGGCATTGTTCGCGAGAGCGGCCGTCCCGCCGAGGGCAGGCCCGTCATCATGGGCATCACCAAGGCATCGCTCGCCACCGATTCGTGGCTGTCGGCCGCATCGTTCCAGGAGACCACTCGTGTCCTCACCGAAGCCGCCATCGAGTCTCGCTCCGACGACCTCAAGGGTCTGAAGGAGAACATCATCATCGGCAAGCTGATTCCAGCGGGCACCGGCTTGGAGCGCTACCGTGCGTTCCGCACGACCGCTCCAGATTACGAACCGATGGAGTTCTGGACCTCCGAGGGTGAAGAGGATCCAGCAGAGTGGCTCGCCAGCCTCGGAGCGGGTGGGGACGATCTCGGCGCTCCGGCCTGATCCCAGGTTCAGGGGTTGGCCGGGGTGCAACAATGAAACGCCACGTCGCGGCCACCGTGCTGGTGGTCGCGTTTGTGGTGGGTTGCACCGGCGACGACTCCCTGCCGCCGGCCGTTCTCATAACCACGAACCCGACAGGTCCGATCTCCTCTCCCACAACCACAGATGTTGGTGCGTCCTCTGGCGCGCCGGGGTCGACCGTCTCGACAACGGACGGTGTACAGAGGTCCGTTGAGACACTCGAAGCCGAGGCCGTGTTCGGTCCCGTCGATCAGTACGATCCCGCTCTGTCACTCGTGCGGCTTGCTCCAGTCGACGTGGAGCGTCTCGAAGAGGGACTTCGCAGCGATGAACGTGTCGACCCCCACCTGTTGGGTGTCGCCGCCCGCGGGGTCATGCGGTCGGACGAGCTCGTGGCCATCGCCTTGTCCATCGCAGTCGATCCCGAGATGGCGGTGGCAGCAGGATTCGAGGAGACGTTTCTCGAGGGAGCGACCGGTGGTGGTGTCGCCAGTCCACTTCCCGTCGTCATCGAGGGTGCCGAGCTGACGGCCTGGATCACCGAAGACACCAGCAGCGTGGTGTGGGTCCACGAGAACGTCTATCTGGTCGTGTCGGGCCGCGACGTCGACGAGGTCACACGGTCCGTCGAAACGATGGTCAGCGCGGCGCTGGGCCTGACCGTCGCGGGCGACGAATCGTTCTCGGAAACCACCACGAGCACCTCGTGAGCCTCACCGTACCGCAAGCTCGAATAGCTAATACCGGTAAGGGGGTTGCCGAGGCTCGAAGCACGTCGTACGCTATGTCGCTGGTCCCGAGCGCGGAGCGCCGCTTCCCCGCTAGCCCGGACCAACCGTTCGATTCTTTTCTCAACCCATAGTCACGAGGTCATTCGTGCCCACGATTCAGCAACTGGTCCGAAAGGGCCGCCAAACCAAGCCGGCCAAGGGCAAGACTCCTGCGCTGAAGGGTTCACCGCAGCGTCGCGGTGTGTGTACCCGCGTCTTCACCATGACCCCGAAGAAGCCCAACTCGGCTCTGCGACGTGTCGCTCGTGTTCGCCTCAGCTCCGGCATCGAGGTCACGGCGTACATCCCCGGAGAAGGCCACAACCTCCAAGAGCACTCGATCGTCCTGGTCCGCGGCGGTCGAGTCAAGGACCTTCCCGGCGTTCGTTACAAGGTCATCCGCGGGGCGCTCGACGCTTCTTCGGTCAACCAGCGCAAGCAGGCTCGCAGCCGCTACGGCGCAAAGAAGGAGAGCTGAGATGCCTCGTCGTGGAGCAGCCCCTCGTCGCGATCTCATGCCCGACCCGGTCTATGACTCGGTTCTGGTAACCCAGATCATCAACAAGATCCTTCAGCGCGGCAAGCGCACGCTTGCCGAGCGGATCGTGTACGAGGCCCTCGATATCATCGAGTCAAAGACCGAGGCCGAGCCCATCTCGACGCTCAAGCGTGCTGTCGACAATGTGCGTCCCCAGCTCGAGGTCAAGAGCCGTCGCGTCGGTGGTGCCACCTACCAGGTTCCCGTCGAGGTCCGCCCGCGTCGCGCGACCACCCTTGCCATCCGCTGGATCGTCGGGTTCGCCCGCGACCGCCGCGAGCGCACCATGTCGGAACGTCTCGCTGCCGAACTGATCGATGCCGCGGGCGGCATGGGTTCCGCGGTGAAGCGCAAGGACGACACCCACCGCATGGCCGAGGCCAACAAGGCGTTTGCTCACTACCGCTGGTAGAGAGCACCCGCCGCAGATCACCAGTACGAAACACTCAAACCCGAACCCGGCAGCAGTGCCGGGTTCGACACTGAACCACCATCTCCCGGAGATCCCCTCATGGTTCGTCTTCACACGCTAGATACGGTACGCAACATCGGCATCATGGCCCACATCGATGCCGGCAAGACCACCACAACCGAACGCATCCTCTACTACACCGGTCGCAACTACAAGATCGGTGAGGTCCACGACGGCGCAGCCACCATGGACTGGATGGAGCAGGAGCAAGAGCGCGGCATCACCATCACCTCGGCTGCCACCACCTGCGAGTGGGATGGTCACACCATCAACATCATCGACACGCCCGGTCACGTCGACTTCACCGTCGAGGTCGAGCGTTCGCTTCGCGTGCTCGATGGTGCCGTCGCCGTATTCGACGGCGTAGCCGGCGTCGAGCCTCAGACCGAGACTGTCTGGCGCCAGGCCGACAAGTACAAAGTCCCGCGGATGTGTTTCATCAACAAGCTCGACCGTACGGGCGCCGACTTCTACTACTGCCTCGACACCATCAAGGATCGTCTCACCGCCGACGTCGCCGTTCTTCAGCTGCCGATCGGCGCAGAGGCGGGCTTCGAGGGTGTTGTCGATCTGGTGAAGATGAAAGCTCTCGTTTGGTCCACCGACACAGACGAGAACGCTCTCGGCGCCGAGTACGACGTTGTCGACATCCCTTCCGAGATGCAGGCTCGTGCCGAGGAGTTCCGCTTCGAGATGGTCGAGCGCGTCGCCGAGACCGACGACGATCTCATGGAGCGCTACCTCGAGGGTGAGGAGATCGGCGAAGACGAGCTCATCGCAGCCATTCGTCAGGCGACCATCTCCAACCAGCTCGTTCCGATCCTCACCGGCACGGCTTTCAAGAACAAGGGTGTCCAGCCGCTGCTCGACGCCGTCGTGCGCTACCTGCCTTCACCCACCGACGTCGGTGCCGTTTCGGGCACCGCGGTGCGTGGCGACGACAAACTCTCACGCGAACCCAAGGACTCCGAGCCGTTCTCGGCTCTGGCGTTCAAGATCATGACCGACCCACACGTTGGCAAACTCGTGTACTTCAGGGTCTATTCGGGCAAGCTCGGCAAGGGCGCTCAGGTTCTCAACACCACCACAGGGAACAAGGAGCGGCTCGGTCGCATCCTCGAGATGCACGCGAACAACCGTGAGGATCGCGACGAGGTCGACACGGGCGACATCGTCGCCGCCATCGGCCTCAAGAACACGCGCACCGGCGACACGCTCTGCGACCCCGACAACCCGATCGTTCTCGAGGAGCTCGTCTTCCCAGAGCCGGTCATCCATGTTGCCGTCGAACCGGCTTCCAAGGCCGACCAGGACAAGATGGGCAGGGCCCTCGCTGCTCTGTCCGAGGAGGACCCGACGTTCCGGGTCCGAACCGACGAGGAGACGGGCCAGACCCTCATCTCGGGGATGGGCGAGCTTCACCTCGAGGTCATCGTCGATCGTATGATGCGCGAGTTCAAGGTCGACGCCACCGTCGGCAAACCTCAGGTGGCCTACCGCGAAACCATCACCAAGTCGGTGCCAAAGGTGCAGTACGTGCACAAGAAGCAGACGGGTGGTTCGGGTCAGTACGCCGACGTCAGCATCGCTATCGAGCCCAGCGGGCCCGGTGGCGGATACGCGTTCGCCGACAAGACCAAGGGCGGCGCCATCCCCAAGGAGTACATCAACTCGATCGATCAGGGCATCCAGCAGTCGGCCACCAATGGCCCGATCGCCGGCTTCCCCATGGTCGACTTCCATGTCCAGGTCATCGACGGGAGCACCCACGACGTCGACTCATCGGAGATGGCGTTCAAACTCGCCGGCTCGATGGTGCTGCGTGAAGCTGCCCGCCAGGCCGGCCCCGTCTTGCTCGAGCCGGTGTTCTCGGTCGAGGTGGTCACCCCCGAGGTCTACATGGGCGATGTCATCGGCGACCTCAACAGTCGTCGCGGTCAGGTCGGCCAGATGGAGGTTCGTGGGCTCAACCAGGTCATCTCGGCCACGGTTCCCCTCTCTGAGATGTTCGGCTACGTCGGCGACCTGCGTTCCAAGACCCAGGGACGTGCCACCTACACGATGCAGTTCGACAGCTACCAGCAGGTACCGCCGAACATTGCGGACGAAATCACAAAGCGGATCCGCGGCGAGTAGCCCCGGTTCACGCGACAATCCAAGTACTGAACACTAGCAAGATCTTGAAACAGGAGAAGCCAACCCATGGCGAAAGAGAAGTTTGAGCGGACGAAGCCTCATGTGAATGTGGGGACGATGGGTCATATTGATCATGGGAAGACGACGTTGACGGCGGCTATCACGAAGGTGTTGGCTGAGGCGTCGGGTGGTGTTGCTACTG
>JAAETH010000602.1 GCA_024228575.1 Actinomycetes bacterium | reverse complement strand
TCTCGGCTTCGCCCAGGTCGAGCTCATCCAGCAGGACTTCGACGGCCAGCCGATCCTGAACGGCTACCGTCTCGATCCAATCGGCGACGCTGACCTCACGTTTGGCGCCACCCTCGTCTCGTCCGGTGACGAGTGCGGCTCCTTTTCATAGAGTATGAAGGCGTTTGTTTTCAGTGGTTTAGTGCCTACTCTCGGTTCGCGAACGAGCAGGAACGGCCGACCTTTGCACGGCCGCCGATGTTCATCAGCGCCGAGTTCATGGCGTAGCGCACCCGATTCTTGCGGCCGTGGATCTGCTCCTCGATCGCCGCCAGCTGCGCTTCGAAGAACTCGTCCGGCAGGCTGTCGTCGGAACGTGCCAAGGTGCACAGCATCAGCCAGCCCGCCAGGCCGATCCACTCGCTCCGCCGACGGCCAATACTGGCGTGGTTCCATGGAGTTGGTCTCTCGGGGCTGGACTTTTCGCGATGCGCGTGACAAGGTGGTTCCCCGGGCCAGATTGGAGCCGCAATGGAGCGGCGCGGAAAGAGGGCCCGGGGAGGTCGCATGGGCCTTGCACTTGTTCGAGACCCAGAGGACGACGGATTCGAGGAGGCCGAGGATCAGTTCGGAGCGATGGCGGAATTTCTCAGGTCGATGGAGGCGGGAAAGATGACGGAGAGCGATCTCGAGCGGCGGCTGGAGGAAGAGGGCCGGGAGTTGCTGCGCAAGCTGTTGGCGGCCCATGTGCAGATGCGGGCTCCGGGGGAGGCAGAGGGTCCGGTCATCGATGCCGAAGGCGAGAGGCGGGCAGAGAAGCGAAGCCACCAACGGAGGTTGGTCACGAGCTTCGGGGAAATCGACGTGCCCCGTACGGGGTACGCCCGAGCCGGGGAGGCCAGCTTGCATCCTCTCGATGGCGAGATGAACCTGCCGCGCGAGAGCTACAGCCTCGAGCTGCGGAGAAAGGTGGCATGGGAGACGGCCCGAGGCTCGTTCGAAGAGGGGCAGGAAGCGATCGAGCGTCAGACAGGGGTGAAGATTCCCAAGCGCCAAGTCGAGGAACTTGCACCGCGCGCAGCGGTGGATTTCGAGGG
>JAAETH010000601.1 GCA_024228575.1 Actinomycetes bacterium | reverse complement strand
TTCACCGTCATCGCGCTCCTGGGTGGCGAAATCGGCGACGACGGCCATCCCAATCGAGACCGAATCTGGGTCGCAGCCGACGATGTTCGTCAGCAAGCGCGGCCCTTCCTCCAGGTTCACATAGGCCATCACGTAGGGGCATGCCTCGGCGAAACCTCGGGCCTGGTTCTGATTGGTGACGGTGTAGGTGTAGACGGTTCCCCGGCCGCTGGCTACGAAGTGTTCGAGGTCACCTTCCAGGCATGAGACACAGAGGCCCCGTGGCTTGTGTTGCACCACACCACAGGCTCGGCAACGCTGGAGCACGATCTCGCCTCGCCCCGCTCCTTCCCAGTAGCCCCTGGTCTCCCAGGATGCGTTGGGCTTCGGATGTTCGATCTCAGCCATCATTCGACTCCCAGGATGAGGGTTGCTCCGGAGTGCTTGTCACCGATCGTGCCTCCGGTGCCGTGGACACAGACCAGCTCGGCCCCTTCCACCTGGCGGGCATCCCCTTCGCCTCGGAGCTGCTTGACCGCCTCGATGACGAGGAAGATGCCCCGCATCCCCGGATGGTTCGACGAGAGGCCCCCACCGT
>JAAETH010000600.1 GCA_024228575.1 Actinomycetes bacterium | reverse complement strand
TCAGGCCCTGTATGAGGATCTCCGACAGCACATATTGTTCGGTGAAGTTCTTGGAGCCAATCGTGAGGGACATCCCCTCGAAGTCGTCGGCGGATCCAGAACTGTCGCCGTCGTCGCTGCCGCAAGCGCCCGCCAGCACGGCGACGGCCACGATGACGGCGAACACTGTGCGTTTGGTGCGGGTCATGGCGACACCTCGGATTCGTTCTGTTCAGCGGCGAGCCGTTCCTCGAGCTCAATGATCTCGAGCTCCTCACCAAAACCTCTTCGCATGCTGTAGATCGAGACCAGCAGAACGACCGCAAACAAAGCGCCGGAGGCGACGGCGGCGGACTGCAGCGCGAGCAAGCCTCCACCCAACAGGAGGATTGCGGCGACCGCACCTTCCATGATCGCCCAGAAGACGCGTTGAGGAACGGGTGATTCGAGCTTGCCTCCCGAGGTCAAGTGGTCGACCACGAGCGAACCCGAGTCCGACGATGTCACGAAGAACGAGATCACCAGGACAATGCCGACGAACGACGTCAGCGCGGTCAACGGGAAGGCCTCGAGCAGATCGAAGAGCGCGGTGGCGACATTGTCGTTGACGGCGGCGGCAACATCGCGTGTGCCGTCGATCTGTGTTTTGAGGGCGGCTCCGCCGAATGTCGACATCCAGAGGAACGACAGCAACGATGGGACGAGCACCACACCGATCACGAACTCGCGAATACTGCGGCCCTTCGACACGCGTGCGATGAACATCCCGACGAAGGGCGCCCAGGAGATCCACCAGCCCCAATAGAACACCGTCCATCCGTTTTGCCAGGAGGTGCCACTCAGCGACTCCGTCCAGGTTGACAGGGACGGCAACGCTTGGACATAACTGCCTGTGCTTTCGAGGAAGGTCCCGATGATGAAGACGGTCGGTCCGACGATGAGCACGAACGCGAGGAACAGGGCACCGAGGTTCAGGTTGACTTGTGATAGGCGCTTGACACCGCCATCGAGACCGGCGACCACCGACAGTGTGGCCATGCCGGTGATGACCACGATCAGGATCACCTGAAACCCCGTGGTGTCGGAAGTGCCGAAGAGGAAGTTCATTCCCGCTGACACCTGTTTCACTCCGAACCCCAAGGACGATGCCAGTCCGAACAATGTGGCGATGACGGCCACGGTGTCGATCAGGTTCCCCCAGAACCCGTAGATGCGATCACCCAGGATTGGGTAGAAGACCGACCTCATCGTCAGTGGGAGGCCACGGTTGAATGTGAAGAACGCGAGGGCCAGGCTCACGAGGGCATAGATGCCCCAAGGGTGCAAACCCCAGTGGTAGAAGGTCGTCACCATCGCCGCGTCTGCAGCCTCGGGAGTGTTTGGTTCACCACCGAAGAACGGTGCAGGTCCCTGGTAGTGATAGATCGGTTCGGCGACACTCCAGAACATCAGCCCGATACCCATTCCTGCGCTGATGAGCATCGCGTACCAGGCGAAGTTCGAGAACTCCGGTTTGGCATCTTGGCCACCGAGCCTGATCCTGCCGAAACGGCTGAATCCGAAGAACACGATCGATACCAGGAAGATGTTGGCGGACAAGATGTAGAACCATCCGAAGTTGTCGCCAATGAACGCGAGCGTGTCCTGGAAGAACCTCTCCGCTCCGTCCTGGAAGATCAGCGTCAGGGAAAGGAACACGATCAAGAACCCAGCTGAGGCGAAGGTGACTTGGGGGTGTAGATCAAATCCCCATTTCACTATGTTCGTGTCGCCGGGGCTTCGCTCGGCAACCTCCTCGTAGTACTCGGTCTCCGGATCGACCTGGAGACCCTCGAATGCCTCACGTTCCTCGATAGCGCGTTGTCGGGCCTCTCGATCCTGCTGTCGAATGGCCTTTCGGGCCTTTCGCAGGTCTGATTTGTTGCTCACCTGTTTACTCCCCCTGGTGTCTGTGGCTCAGAAGATCAGCCCAACGATCCACATCTGAGCGATGGTCTCACGCCTCAGGATCGCCCGATCGATCGGAGCGATGACGAGCCGCGTTGAACACGGCATAGGCACCACAACGATCGCAGTCGACGTCGTTCCCATAACAACAGAACGTCCGCTCGAACACCCCGCCATCACCCACATAGAGCGGGAGCATCGACTTCAGAGCGCAGTTGTCGCCGACGTAGTCGAGACATCGGTCGGATCTCATCAAGGCCAGGGTGGCGAGGCTCGTCTTGATGAGATCGGGGTGCTTCTCCTTGAGAGCGACCACACGATCGAGCACCTCGTCTCGTTCCTCGTTCGTATCCCACGCCAGCTCGCTTCGCTCACCCTCGTGAGGAACGAAGAAGCTGAAGGCGACACCGTCGACGGGCCAATCGGCTACCGCCTCGACGAAACGTTCCATGCTCGGAGCATTCTTCTTCGTGACCGTCATCTGGAGCATGACGATGGTGCCGTCGCCACTGTCACGCTCGCGGATCGAACGTTCGACACGTTCGAACACGCCGGCCCCCCGAATGGCGTCGTTCTCTTCTGGCGGGCCGTCGAGCGACACGGTTACCAGCCGGCCCGGAGCGTGGGGGATCCCGTAGGTCCCGTTGGTCACCATCGAACCTTGTTCGAACAGTTCCATGCCCGCGAGGACAAGCTTGCGCCTCACCATCGGCTCACCGCCCATGAACAACATGTTCTTGATGCCATAACGATCGCGTAACACCTCGAGCTGGTGCAGCATGGTGTCGTCATCCATTCGATCGATGGATGCGTTGGGGTTCCCCTCGCGAAACACGAAACAATGCTCACACTCGAGGTTGCATCGGTTGGTCACGTTGACCAGGGCGCCGGGAAACGATCGCGTCCCGAAATCGGTGGGATCTGCGTACGCCTTCATGTCGACCTCCTGCGAGGTTGTCGGTGCGTCAAGTTCCACGCCGACCCTAGTCGTTGACCGATCGTCGACCACGATGACCGAAATGAACATCTCGATCCCGGCTTCCCGGCGGCGGGCGGGGGCGACCGATTCGAGGGCTTTGTTATCGGACGTGGTTGTCGGCGAAGTCGAGGTACTGAACCCAGTCGAACTCGGCGAGAGCATGTTCGCCGTCGCGAAGGTGGTAGCTGATCGGACCGAGCGACACCTCACCCGGAGAGGGGAAGTCCTCGCGCTCGAGCCCGCCGGCTCCGAGCAACTCATAGACGTGGCTCGCCTCCCGCGCTGCCAGGAACTCGCCGAGCGGATCGGCCCACCCATCCTCGCTGGCGCTCGCGATGTGCACGGGGCGAGGAGCAACCAGGGCGATCAGCTGATGCTGATCCACGGGAAGAGCTGCCTCGTCATTGCCGTAGCAGCGATAGTTGCGACAGAACCAGTGAGGGAACAAGGTGTTGATCACTGCCACGTTCTCACCGAATCGGCGGCGACTCAGAGCTGCGCCCGTGCAGCCCGAGTTGTTGCTGAAGACTGCGGCGAATCGTTTGTCCTGCGCCGCTGCCCAAAGGGCGGTCTTGCCCAGCCGGCTGTGCCCACCGACGATCACGCGATCGTCGTCGACCGCCTGTTCGGTGCCCAGATGGTCGAGCACGCGGCTGCAACCCCAAGCCCAGGCACCTATGGTCCCCCACTCGTATGGCTCGGGTGTGGTCTGCGCGTCGGAGTAATAGAGGTGATGGACCCCGTTCGCGAAGCCGTCGTCGATATCGGGGTCGGCGTCACCCGAGTAGAAGGTCGCCAGCCCGTAGCCCCGCCCGAGGATCGTTGCCAGTGGGAACCTGCCGGTCTTTGAGCCGCGCGGCCCCGCGTCGCCGCCGCGATCGCGGGTGGCGCCAGCGGAGAAGACGATGTCGGGATCGTCAGCGATCGTGTGGTTGCCGTCGAAGTTCGGGACGAGGAAGACGGGAACCGGGCCATCCACGCTGGACGGGACGTAGATCAGGACGTCGATCGCGATGCTGCGGTCGTTGTTGGAGAAGGTGAGGCGGACCTGCCGGCGAGTTGCAGCGCCATCGAGGGCCGTGCCGGTCTCGCTCTCCTCGGTGATCGCAGAGAGCTCGCCTTCGGGGGTTCGGCCGAACACATGGTCCTCGAAGAGGTTGAGGATCTCGGTGCGACGTTCACCCCAGTTGGACCTGGTGACCGCTGCACCGTTCTCGAAGACGAGTGGATCGGGGAGTTCGTAGGGTTCGACAAGCACCTCGTCGGTGTTGACCCCACCCGCAGGCACGGGAGAGCAGTCCAACACCACTGGCTCGCGAACGGACAAATTCGTCGAGGGGGGTTCCATGTTCGTCCTCCTGCTGGCCGATGCCGTGCCGATCCCGTTCGTCGGGGTGCACTCACTCGAGACGACGGTGGGCAAGATGTCGACCCGGGCCGCTCAGGTGATTGGATCGTGGCCAAGGACGCAGAGTCCGAGTTCCATCACCTGACCGACGCAAGGGTCGACGAGCCGATAGTAGATGTGGTTGCCGTCACGACGCGAAGCGACGAAGAGTTGGGCAGCCATGCGCTGAAGCTGGTTCGAAACGGCCTGAGGAGACATCCCGATCTCCTCGGAGATCGCCGAGACGCCAACCTCGCCACCGCGTGCCAAGACGTGGAGGATTCGCAACCGGCTGTCGTTCGAAAGAAGGCGAAACAGATCGGCTAGTTCGCCGACTTCGGGATCGCCCAGCAGGGGCCGCTCCGACAGAGCCTGCGGGACAACAATCGGTTCAGCACTTGACATTGATCCTCCACTAGTACATTGTGTCGTGTAGTAGTTGATTTTACGAGGAGAACCCTGCTGTGTCCAGAAACCAACATGGATTCGAGATGTCGTGCCAGCGGTGGGAGTCGTCATGAGCTGGCTCCTCGATCTCTTGGCTCGGGTGAGCCTCGACGTGTTGCGCACGATCGACACCGTCTGGCCCTTCTTGGCGATCACGATCCTGGTCGCCGCCGCGATGCCGGTGTACGTGGGACTCGACCGAATCTCGAGCTTGCTGCGGCGCAAATGGTGGGTTGCCACCCTCGGAGCGGTCGGATTCGCCGCTCTCACCCCCTTCTGCTCATGCGGCACGATGGCGGTGTTGTTGGGGATGATTGCATCCTCGACCCCGTGGGCGCCCCTTGTGGCCTTCATGGTCTCGTCCCCGCTGACGAGCCCGTCAGAACTCGTCTTCTCGGCCGGGCTGTTCGGCTGGCCGTTCGCTCTACTGTTCTTCGGCGGCACCATCGCAATGGGGATCGTCGCCGGCTTGGTCGCCAACGTGCTCGATCGCATCGGTTGGCTGGAAGGCCAGGCTCGAACACTGGCCACCACCGAAGACAGCAGCTGCGACGCGACCGAACCAGTCGACGGATCACCCACCACGGGCATCGGCGGGACATTGGTCGTTGCCGCACCTGCGCCCACCGAGACGACGACGAACCTGGCAACCCGGCTACGGCTCAGCGAGTACGGCAGAGAGATCTGGTCGACGGGGCGCCGACTCGCCGTCTTGTTCCTCGCGTTCACCGCAGTCGGCTATCTCGTCATCGAGGCCATCCCGACGGCATGGCTCCAAGACAACCTCGGCGGCGACTCCCTCGCAGCGGTTCCCCTCGCCGCACTGCTGGGTATCCCCGCCTACATCAACACCGAGGGTTCACTTCCCCTCGTCGCCACCATGGTCGACAACGGTATGGGTCCAGGACCAGCACTCGCATTCATCGTCACTGGAGCCGGAACCAGCATCGGAGCGATCAGCGGCCTGCTGATCATCGCTCGCACCCGGGTTGTAGCACTCGTCGTCGCCCTACTGTTCATCGGCGCAATCGTCCTCGGCTGGGTCGGCCAGCTGCTGCTCTGAGCTGCGACTAGCCACCTTCGATAGCCTCGACCAGGAAGTGGAAACTCGAAGGCGAGGCAATCTCGATGACCGTGGCTCAATCGACCACCTGGCTCCGCCTGGCGAGCCTCTTGGCACTTGCAGTCGGACTCGTTGCGGCATTCGCGTCCGCCGACGCCACCGATGGCCTGTGGTTATGGTTGTTCGATCTGCTCGAGTGGCCAATCGACGATAACCCCGGAGCGTTCACCGACCCGTCCTTCGCCCTGAACGCAGTGTTGGGCGGGGTGATGGTCGGCTGGGCCACGCTCATGTACTTCGTCACAACTCGTCAGTTCGAGAAAGGCAACGCTGAACTCGCAGCACCCATGATGGTCTCGATTCTCGTCTGGTTCGTCGTTGACTCGACCGGGTCAGTGGTCGCCGGGCTACCGGGCAACGTGATTCTCAACACCGGCTTCCTCGCAGTATTCCTACCCCCGCTGATATCCCTCAGGCGCTCCCACCCCACTAGCCCGTGCAGCGGCCATCATCGACCCGGTCAGAACCCACACCCCACACAGTGACGGCCGCCCACGTTGTGCGCGCAATCACTCTCCGTGTGTTATGGTGGCGCTCAGCGCTATTCGACGATCGGGAGGACCGATGAAACGCCTAGTATTCATTGCTGCCTGCGTGGCAACCTTCGCTGGGACTGCGGCCGTCACCAGCATCGAAGACGCCACCGCACCACAACCAGAGCCAGGTCAACTCGACACTCTCGGGCCCATCACAGAGATAGCCCACATCTACCTGGACTCCATCCCCGCCCTCTGCGTCGACGACATCACCGTGAGGACCACGGCCATATTGATTGCAGCGCAGTTTGGCGTGCTCTTTGTTCCGGGAACCATCAACATCGAATACGTAGACCACGATGGAGGAACACCGGTGGAAGACAACAGCTTCCTCGATGAGCTACTTATCGATCTCAACTTGAACCACCAGGGCTGCGATGTCGCGACTAGCGGAGCTGTCGCCGCGACGATAAGCGGTAGTTTCGCCAACGGTGACACGTTCACCGTCCAGGTCCTGTTCCCCTAGCACCATTCACCACCCAGCCAGAACCCACACCCCACATCCGCATCGTTGCACTGGCCACTCGGTAGACAAGCGGCCGGGAGTTGCTCAAACCCGAGGGGTCCGAGTCTCTTGTTGCCGCGACGAGTCGCGACTGCAGGGACGATCGTACAAATGCCGTAGCGTGTGCTCACCATGACCCAGCCCTCGAACCTCGACGCACCCAGCCGCTGGCTCGACGGACTCCCCGAGCGAGAGATGTACGACATCTACGGCGACACGCTCGGGAAGCGCTTCCGCGCTTTCCAGGTGCGCGAGTTCGAGCAATCCCGCTTCGACATGGGCCAAACGCTGCACCAGCACGACCCGAGCCGCAGCGTCGACCAGGCACTCGTGGACGTCATCTTGACGCGCGAGAGCCACGAACGGCTCCAGAACGACTTCGACGTGTACGCGTCCAAACACGGGCTCCGCGGATGGGTTGATGCTGGCGAGTCGCTCCTTGTCGTCACCGACCACGGCCAGTTCACCGACGTGCCCGTCGTCGCCGAGACCATCGGCAGGATGGGGTTTGGTGACAGGCACACCACAGTTCAGGTCGTCAGCGAGATGATCAGCCTCATGGACCTCAATATCGGGACAGGACCATATCCAATCATCAAGACCCTGAGCCACATCTCAGCGGTCGTCCAGACCGTGCCTCGCCTCGACGGATCGCCCAGCGAGGAGCTTGGCGAGTATCGGCGTCGCAAGAACTCAGCTGGGCTGCAAGTGTTGGACGCTGTTCGAGACACCGAGGGATCGATCACCGTAATGTCGCTGGTCGCTCGCCACAACGTCGCATCGAAGAACGGCAACACCCTCTACATCCACGAGCCGAATCGTAGGACCCTCGAGGGCTACGTCACACCCAACGTGAAGGTCATTCCGATGTGCATCGATTGCCCGACCTTTGGCGACGATGGCTCCGTCACACCAGCGGATCTGCGTTTCGAGATCTTCGATCCCATCCGGATCAAGGACAGCCGCACCGACACCCGAGCAATAGTCGAGCACTTCCGCGATGCGACGAGTCGCCTGGTCGGCGATCGCTACGAAAACGGCATCAAGGTGCGATCGTGGAGATCACAGACGACCGCGCAGAGGGTCCGCTCGGTACTACCCGCCGACCCCGAGACGACCGACGTCGACTACTGACGACGAGGCGACACCAATCGAGCACACGGCCGGCCCGATATCCGGAGCGACCGACAGCCGTTCGGCGGCGGGAGGACTACCGCAGGACGTTCGCCCCTGGCGATGTAGCTCCCCCTGCGGCACAGTCAAACCGTCGCGGCAAAAAGGAGCATGATGAGGTTCCCCCTGGGTCTCGTGTTGGCAGCCGGTCTGGCCGTCACAGCTTGTGGGTCTAGCGGGGGTGACGACCCTCCATCCGCTACCGAAGCCACGACGACGGTGACAGCCGAGCCGACATCGACGTCGACAACCGCGGATACCGCCGCAGCCACCGAGCCGTCAAACATCACCGACGTCATATTCGATGGGGAGACGTGCACGGTTTCTGGCCCCACCAGCGTGTCGACCGGCCAGCACTACTTCGTCCTCAACGACCTGAGCGATCTCTACGTCGGGCTGTATGTCAGCATGCTCGTCGACGATCACCGCTTCCAGGATCTGCTCGACCTACAGCCCGCTCCGGGGGTCTATTTCCCGAAGCCAAGCTGGGTCATCTACGCAACCAAGGCCTACAACGAACCGAGCGGACGGGCTCTGACCGAAGACGAGACCGAACAGGAGTACACGCTGGATCAGTCCGAGCACGAGCACGCCATCTATGTCGGACCCGATGATGGCCTCTGGTTCTGCTCTGCTCTCGAGGTCACAGATACCGAGTGATCTGCTGCCGTCGAGGCCCTCGGTCCCCGGCCCGTACCGAGAACCAACGTGTTCACCCGACTTCGATCGTCCACAGAGTGAACGTAGCTTCGTCCTCCCCATCACAGGCTTCGTAGCTCAAGACCAAGACGACCGGGATGCTCCGGTAGTCGCTTCTACGGTTTCGACGGCTACGACAGCTCCGCGGTGGAACATCGGTTCGGGTTCTTGTGCCCTGCCGAGGTGACCATCTCCGACACCTCGTCCCATACGTGGTCCAGCCAGTTCGACTCGGTGTCCATCACGTCACGAAAGTTGAGGACAACCTCAACTTGGCGAGTGATGTGTGTTCTGCCATCGGGGCCAACGAACTCTTCTGAGCTAGCGAGTCCAGAACCAGCGAACTCGATGGCCCGAGATCAGGGATCTATCTCGATCCCGATCAGCTCGACGGCTCCGTCATCCAACTCGACGCCGTAGACGGCGACCGCTGTGACGAGCGCGCCCGCTCCGATGTACACCCGACCCGAAGGTACGCCGGCCACCGCCTCAGCCAGACCGTCGAAGTCAGTCGCAAACACCTCCACGATCTCGGGAAAGCCGATGACGAGGAAGTCCGTTGCAGAGGGCTCGCCACCGGGACCGCGCTCGGCACCCGTCTGCAGGTCGAGCATCTCGAAGAACCCTTCCGCGACCCGAACTTCGCGGCGCGCTGGCCCCGAACTCACGGACTAGCCGTGCTCGACATCGAGCAGGCCTCGCTCCTTCATCAGCTGGCGGCCCGTCCCTTCGACCCGCTGACGAAACTCAGGCGCAAGTTCACCCAAAGAGCGAAGCTGCCGCTCGCGCACAGCGCGAGCACGCTCGTCGGGAGTCATGCGTTCCATCTCGGCAACGGTGAGCTTGGGCAGCCGGTCCATGAGGCGACCATAACAGCACCCTGCGACATCAGAAGCTCCCCTACCATCGGCAGGTGAACCTGCCCAAGGCGCACCCACCCGGTAGCGGTGCGTCCAGCCCGCAGCCGGCGAGGGTGCTGCCCGTTCGAGCCGGGCGAGGCGTTGTGCCGTCCATGCCCCGACGATCTGGCCGGCCGCCGCTTCGCCGCCTCCGTGGTGTGGTCGATCCTGTGCAACGCAGAACGAGAGCCCACTCCCAACCGGAATCTGCAGGTGGACTGGGCCCACAAGGCCAGATTCGTGATCCCCTTTGGACATGGGGGCTACTCTTTTGATAGCCAACACGTCAGTTTGAAGTGAGGCGCTTCCGTACCGAACGGGCGCAGCCGCAGGGTGACCATGCCGAAATCGCCGAACATCGTGCTCTTGATGTCAGATCAGCATCGGGCCGATGTCATGGGGTGTGCGGGCGATACCGCTGCGATCACACCACACATGGATGCCCTCGCAAATACGGGCGTGAGGTTCTCCCGAACCAACTGTCAAGGGCCGCTTTGTATGCCGTCCCGGGCGTCGCTCACAACCGAACGGCAGGTCCGCGACCACGGTGTGTTCGACAACTTCTCCGAGATCCCCGCCGGCACACCAACATTCCTCCACACGCTCCGCGAGGCGGGTTATCACAACGCCGAGATCGGCAAGATGCATCTGTGGATGCATTCTCAGCATCCTGGCAAGACGAGTTGGGATCTGATCCCATTCATGGAATCACTCGGTTTCACCGAGAGTGTCGAAACCCTCGGAAAACACGCGTCGCTCAAACATGACAACCCCTACTCCGCACACCTGCGGTCGAAGGGCCTGCTGGAGGCCTACCAGCAGATGCTCCGCGACAAGACCTATCAGAGCGACGAATCACAATCGACTCCCAGCTGGGACGCGTCTCCGTGTGAGATGGCTATCGATGACTATGTCGACGGATGGCATGGAGTCCAGGCGGCCAAGTGGATCGAGGAGTACGACCGCGACGAACCCTTCTTCTTGTGGGTCGGATTCCCGGGCCCACACGACCCATGGGACGCACCTGCCGAAGCCCGCGAGTGGTTCGACGGGATCGACATCACCGGGCCAGGATCGTCCACCGAGCCCGACCTCACCCACACCGCCAACCTCCGCGGCCTGATCGAGATGATGCAGGGGATGGGCGACAGTGCGACGCTCACACCCGAGCGGCTCACCTCCGTACGTCTGGCGTACTACGCGGCCGTCTCGATCGTCGACCGGGCCATTGGAGGAGTGGTCGACGCGCTCGAGCGGACCGGTCAACTCGATGACACCTGGATCATCTACACCAGCGACCACGGCGAGATGCTCGGCGAACATCGCATGCTGCTCAAGTGTGTGTTCTACGACCCCTCGGTGCGCGTGCCCCTGATCGTTCGACCGCCCGGTGGACGTGAGGGTCGAGTCGTCGACGACCTCATCGAACAATTCGATGTCTCCGCCGCCATCCGCGAAGTTGCCTCGGCTCCCGACCTCGCTGGCAGTGCAGCGCGTTCGCTCAGGGGCTACGTCGACGGTGACGACCCTGCGGCGCGGACGGTGTCGATCTCGGAGAACTGGGGTTTCGCCGCCTTCGAGACCAACCACCACAAACTTGTTGTCGACGAGGACACCCTCACCCCCGTGCAGCTCTTCGATCGTCGGGCGGATCCGCTCGAAGATCACAACCTCGTCGCCGATCCTGACCAGGCCGAAACCATCGAAGGGATGTTCGACACCCATGTGCGGCCATTCCTGGCCACGCCGCCCGCTCGTCCGCATCAGTCACTGTTCGCTGCGGAGAACCAGCGCTGATGAACAATCAGATCCGACCCAGCATCGGTTTGACGAAACACCCCCTGATGAAAGGTGAGATCCGATGACGGTGAACGAAGAGACCACCGGCGACGCGCAGGACCGAGATGGTGATCTCCTCGCAGGTTCGAACGAACTCGTCGAGGTGGCCCCCGGCATCTTCGGGCAACAGCAGGCGGGTTGGCTGCTCACAATTCCGACCGACGACGGGCTCGTCCAGATAGATACCGGAGACGATGCTTCGGCATCCATCGCTTCGATCCGCAGGCGCTTCGATCAACCGTTTTGTGTCATCGCGTTCAGCCACGGTCATCCCCGCTACAACTTCTCGGCCCGACGATGGGTACTGCACAACGTCGAACAGTTCGGTCGTTCGCCTCGTGTTGTCGGCCACGAGAACGTGGTGCGCCGACAGCAGCGATATGTCGACTCAGCCGGGCTTCAGAATCGGATCATCGAGCGCCAGTTCCGGTACCCGAAAGGCAGCCTCGACGGCCGTCAGCTCGAGTTCATGTCACCGACCGAGACGTTCTCCAGCTCGCTGAGGATCAACTCGGGAGAACAAACAATCGATCTCCTGTGGGCGCCATCGGAGACGGACGACGCCATCGCGGCGTGGTTTCCAGATCAGCGGGTCATGTACGGCGGAGCAGCCTGTATCCCGTTCTTCCCGAACGTTGGCAGCCCTCAGCGTTCATGCCGCGACGCCCTCAGGTGGGCGAACACCCTCGATCGCCTCGCGACATATCCGGCCGAAACACTGATCCTCGAGTTCGGCCCGCCGATCGAGGGCACCAGCGCAATTCAGGAGTACCTGCAATCGACGGGTGCCGCGTTGCGATGGTGCCACGAGACTGTGATCGGCCTCATGAACCAGGGCTACAACAGCCACGAGATCATCAACATGGTCGAGTTCCCCGGGGAGATCTTCGACCGTCCGTGGCTCGCGGAGGGCTACACGTCACGTCAACACGTCTTGCGCGACGTCTACCGCGGGCAGTTCGGATGGTGGGAGGACCAGAACCCCACCTCGCTCAACCCCGCCCATCCGGCGGAGGTCGCTGCCGAGGTCAGGGCCGCTATCGGCGATCCGGGTGCGGTCCTCGCTCACGCCCGGTCCCTGGCCGGACGTGGTCAGGTTCAGCTTGCCCTCCATGTCGTCGATCTCGTCGCCCTCGGCGCCGGATTCGACGAGGTGACAATCGAGGCTCGGGCCCTGAAGGTGGAGCTCTGCCGTGCGGCTGCCGACTCGACGACGTCCTATGTCACCCAGAGCCTCTACCTGAACGGTGCCGACGAGCTGGAGCGGACAAACTCGGCGACTACCGAACCCGATGCGGACGATGGTTGATGCCTGACCACGTCCACTTCAAGACCTGCCCGCTGTGTGAGGCCACGTGCGGATTGTCGATCGAGGTCCGCGATGGCGAGGTTCTTCGGATCCGCGGCGACATGGACGATGTGTTCTCGAAGGGATTCATCTGCCCGAAGGGATCGTCGCTCAAGGGCTTGCAGAACGATCCGGACCGAATCCGGGTGCCACTCCTGCGTCGCGACGGCGAACTCGTCGAGACCGACTGGGAAACCGCGTTCGCGCTCATCGACGATCGGCTGCCTCCGATTCTCGCCGAACATGGCAAGGATGCCGTCGGTCTCTATACGGGGAATCCCTGGTCACACAATTTGGGAAGCATCCTCTACTTGCTCTTGTTGTACGGAGCGATCGGTAGGAACCGCTTCGCTGCGGCGAGTATCGACCAGCGCCCCCGCGAGATCGTTTCCGGAGTGCTGTACGGGGCTCGAACCGCCTTCCCTGTCCCGGACCTCGATCGAACCGAACTGCTCTTGTTGATCGGCTCCGATCCGCTCGAGTCGAACGGTTCGATCGCTACGGCGCCCGATTGGCCCGGCCGGCTGCGACACATCCAAGAGCGCGGAGGGCAACTGATCGTCGTCGATCCACGGCGCTCGAAGACGGCCGAACTCGCAGATGATCATCTCTCGATCGTGCCTGGCACCGATGCCGCGTTCCTCGCCGGCATTGCCAACGTCTGTTTCGCAGACGGGATCGTGTCCCCTGGTGCAGTTGGCGAATTCGTCGATGGGCTCGACGACGTGGGTCGGGCCCTCGCCCCCTTCACCCCCGAGATCGTCGCACCGGTCTGCGGCATAAACCCCGGGCGAATCCGAAGCCTCGCACATCAGCTCGCCGACTCGCGGGCCGCTATCCACGGCCGTCTCGGAACGTGCCTACAAGAGTTCGGCACTCTCTCGAGCTGGCTCGTCGACGTCGTCAGCATCTGCACCGGGAATCTCGATGTCGAAGGTGGTGCGATGTTTGCCGCGCCGGCGGCGATGGGTTTCAACACCACCGGACAACCCCGCTTCGGTCCGCCTTCGGACTACGCGACGTTCCACAGCCGCGTCAGTGGTTTGCCTGGCGCATTCGACCAGCTGCCCGCGACCGCGATGATCGACGAGATCGAAACCCCCGGCGACGGTCAGATCAAGGCGTTGATCACCATTGCCGGCAACCCTGTTCTGTCGACGCCCGACAGCGATCGGCTCGCACGCGCACTCGACTCGCTCGACTTCATGGTGTCGGTCGATCCGTATGTCAACGAGACGACACGACACGCCGACGTGATACTGCCGCCACCGACGCCGTTGGAACGCAGCCACTACGACCTCTCCTACTACCAGTTCTCGCTGCGGAACATCGCCAACTACTCACCGCCGGTCCTGCCGCTCGGAAAGGGCTTCCCGAACGAGTGGGAGATCATGCTGCGACTCGCCGCTATCTGCCAGGGTCGAGGTGCCACCTCCGATATCGCTGCGGCGGACGACGAGTTCGCGTCGTTGATGGTGATGCTCTCGACGAGCGATGCACACAGCACGATTCACAAACGAGAACACATCGAGATCTTGAACGAGTTGGCACCCAACTCAGGACCAGAAAGACTGCTCGACCTGGCGCTGCGGGTTGGTCCATACGGTGACGGATTCGGCGTCACACCCGATGGGCTGACGCTCGATCGATTGATCTCGAACCCGCACGGCATCGACCTCGGTGCGTTGCGGCCGCGCATCCCCGACATGTTGCGCACTCCATCGGGTCGCATCGACCTCGCCTACCCGGCATTTGTGGGCGACCTCGAGCGACTCAGCCAACACCTCACCAAACCTCGCCCGCCGATGCTGTTGATCGGACGTCGGCACCTGCGCTCGAACAACTCGTGGCAACACAACATCGGCACCCTGATGAAGGGCAAGCCGCGGTTCGTGCTCCAGGTACATCCCGAAGACGCAGAGAGGTTGAGACTCACCGATCGGGGCTACGCACGTGTCACGTCCTCAACCGGCTCACTCGTCGCACCCGTCGAGGTTTCCGACACGGTGATGTGCGGTGTTGTCAGCCTCCCCCACGGGTGGGGCCATGATGTCGCGGGAACACGAATGGCGGTTGCCAGCGAACGTCCAGGAGCAAACGTCAACGTGCTTGGTTCCAGTGACCATGTCGACCCACTCTCCGGCAACCCGCAACTGAATGGCATTGCGGTCTCGATCGAGGCGATCGGCACCTAGCGGGCGCGATCCATGGACCTGGCAGACCCTGTTCCAAACGGGTGTGCCACCACCCGTCAGTAGTAGGAACAGCCGGCCTCCGTCGGTGACCGTGTCAATCTCGCCGCGCAAGAACAAACCGAAATCTAGGTGGCAGCGGTGGCTGCGTTCTGTTTCGAGGATCTCATACGCCAGACAAGACCAGCGCCGACGGTGAAGGCCGCGGCCACCAGTGCGGCGATGACCAAGATGGTGGCGCTACCTCCGTCTGATCCAGCGGGCTGTGATCCGCCCAGCCGCTGCACCACGGTTCCCGCCGGGTAGGAGTTCTCCAACGGCCGATCCAGGACAATGGAGCCTTTGTCCACAACGGTTCGATGCTCCCTGGTTTCGAAGTCGTTGCCGATCGCGACCTCGTCACCGACCTCGAAACGAGATGCTCGAACATCAACGGTCGTCGCTCCCGCTTCGACCGCCGCTTGCGTCATCTCGAATCGATTGACCAGTTCCCCCATGCAGTGGTCCAGCGCATCCTGGAATCTAGCGATGCCGTCGTACCAGAGCGGCCCCATCTTCACGGCGTCGCAGTCCGTGGTACCTACGCTGATGACTGGTCCCCCAATGGTCGGAACGGCACCGACGGCAAGTGGCGAAACGACCCACGCCTCGCCGACGGTTGCGGCTGGTACGCCGTTGATGAACACGGTGCTCGACCCTTCGACAACGATCCCACCGTCAGACGTCTCGTCACCGACCCGAACGACCGCCAGACCATCGATTAGAACCGTCGCATCGCCAGTGACGATCGGTAGAGGCGGCCCGATTGGAACGAAAAGGCCGCCGACCGTGACCAGCGTGTCGCGAACCGAGGCCGGCAGGTCCGATCGAGACAGAACCAGCGGCCGTCCCGGTTCACCATTGATGTAGATGTTGCCGTCGCGTTCGATGATCCCATATTCAGTCGGCCCATCGACACTCGCTGACGCTGCATGCTCGTCGGGAGAGGAAGCGTCGACTTCGTCGTCAGGGTCGACTGGCTCGTCTGGCTCATCGACCCGCAATGTCGTGGGTGGCGCTTCAGTTGTTGTCACCGCTACGGGTGACACACGGGGAATGGTGAACGAAACGGTTTCGGCGAAGGAATAGGCGCCGGCGCCATCACAATCGCTGGAGTAGGTCGCCACATATCCGCCCATGGCCTCGGTTGAGTCGTAGGTGGCGTCAAAGGTGAGCGTCCCTGGCGTCGTGACGGTTATCGACCCGTTGCTATGGGTGCCGCCGTAGTTATTGCTCCGATCTCTATCGCCGAGAGCACGCGTCTCGAATGCCCCGGTCTCGCAGTTGGGAGAGTGATAGGTCGCGGCTTGGTCCCCAGGATTGGAGAACCACTCGATGGTTCCATCCTCGTAGAGCGTGATCGTCAGGTCGTAGATGAGCTCGTTCGAGACGCTCTCCTGAGCCCCGAATGCCATCGATTGGTCTTGCCGGTAGATGGCCTGACCTTCGTAGACCCACGGGAAAGGTAGGTCGCTGTCGTCCTCTTGGGCGGAGGCCACCTGGATGGCAAGGATTGGAATGAGGGCGATGGTCAGGCAGCCAAGCGCAAGCCATCTCAGATGGATACTCACTCGGCTGATCATGTGCGGACCTCAACAACAGCGCTCTGGGTTGCGGCTCGTGTCTCACTTGGCCGACGACCCAAGATCAGCCCGAGACCCACCGAGATCGAGAACATATTGATGGCCTGACCAAGACGGACGATCCCCGCCATCATCACAACGCACAATACGCCGCTCGAACACCCACGCCAGCCATGGTCTACATCGATCTGAGCGCCGGCAGGGCCACGATTTGGCCGGGTTTCGTCGATCTAGCGCTGGTGGTGAGGGCGACCCGTGATGCGTCGCTCTCGCGTTTGTCGGTGGCCAGGTTCGGGTGAACAGCGAATCTGGATGGTTTCCCGCGGCCTTGTTGCTGGTCCCAGTTGTCGTGTTCGGGTCGTGCGCCGCCCACGGATGGGACTGCCGCTGATGGGGGCGTCAAGCGTTGTCGAAGCGTTGCCGCGGATAAGGATGCTGCACCTGGGCGGCAGCAGATGCCGATGACGCGGTCGCGATGCTCGATCTCCTGCGCTATCGAGCAAACGCCGAGGACGGCCATGGCGTCGACAGGATGACCGGAGAAACCGCGAACCGCGAATGCGGCAAGCGGATCGCCGGGTGATCGACTGGCACGCGATCGAGGCACCACAGCCGATCCATACCGAACCCGCAACCAAAGCCTCACCCGACCGAGATCGACCCTGGGCGACAAACACGATGTTGACCCGCAGACCCTGAGAAGGGGATTCGAGGCTGCCGGAGGGCATATCCAGCCACCAGCACCCTGCAACATCGAGGAGTCCCCTGACCATCGGCGGGCACCCCGACACCGAACCTCACCTGGCTCTCACCCGGCGATGCCGTAGTTGTTGCGCTGGGTGAATGTGACCACGCGACCTGACGACGTGTGGGAGGCCCTAGAGGGTATTCTCTAGACATCGCCCTCTAGTGGGACTACGGTCGCCCCGGGGGAGGCCGTCGATGAGCACAGCACCGGAGACGAGAGCACGGCTGATTCACCACGGCCGCATGGCGTTTGCCGCGAAGGGTCACGATCGGGTGAGCCTGCACCGTGACGTGCTGTTGCCCGCTGGCGTGTCCAACGGCAGCTTCTATCACCAGTTCCGAGACAAGACCGATCTGCTGGTAGCGGTCCTCGAAGACGCTGTTGCCCGAGGGCGCTTCATGATCGAACAATCCGTCCAAGTGTCCCCCGACACACCTCCGGTCGAGCGAGTCCGGCGGACGATCTCTCTGTGGCTCGATCTCGTCGACGTCGGCGAAGACTCGTTCCGCATCCAGATGCAGGAACGAAACAGCTCAGACGAACGGGTTCGTCGCCTGGTCGCCGACTTGCGGCAACGATCATACGCACCGCTCGCCGAACGGCTCAGCAGCAACAGACGGCTGCTCTCCGAATCGTTCGACGGAGAACGAGCGGCTCAGCTGGTCACGGGTTTGGCAACCGCAATGGCAATGGACTACCTCGCACTGCCGAAAGACCAGCGGGCGGCAGAACGCGACGACCTCGCCGGGGCGATGGCCTCGTTCATCATCGGTGGAGTCACCGGCATGGCCGGCACCTCGAACCCTTCAGGAGTGGCGACAGCATGACCAAGACCATCGGACTCATCACGACGCTCCTGCTCGTTGTGGCGTCGTGTGCGAATGCGCCGACCGACCACACCACCGAGGCGATCGGCATCATCGCTGCACGCCAAGACGACGGCCGAACTCTCGAGGAGAAGGTCGACACCGACGGCGACGGCGAGATGAGCGACGAGGAGATCCAAACCTACGCCCGCACGGTGCTGCTCGACTTCTCTACCTGTATGCGAGAGAACGGGTATCCCGAGTTCACCGACGTGGTCCTCGAAGACCTCACCGAAGGGAGTGGCTCCGGCCAGGGGCGATTCCTCGCGTTGATGCGCGAGCGGGATGTCGACCTCGCCGATCCCAACGCTATTCCGACGCTCCAGTCATGCGGTGAGGACCTGAGCGATCTCCAGACCTTCGCTCCCCAACCGAGCGATGACGAGGTAGCCGAGCGGGAGGCGGCAGTGTTGGAGTTCGCGACCTGCATGCGGGACGGCGGGGTCAAGAACTGGCCAGATCCGGACTTCGCGAACAACGGAGGCAACGGTTATGGACCGGAGCTCCTCGCCGAGTTCGATCTCCAATCGAGCGACATCCAAGACGCCATCACGACCTGCCGGGCAGAGAACAGCGGAGTCACTATCGGACAGGGTGATGAGGATGACGAAGACCAGGGCAACAACAATGCGCCCGACGGCGACACGATCGACGAAGCCGCCGAGTCCGATGAACCCATCGAGCGCAGCCCCATCAGCCCGCTGATCGAGGGTGACACGAGCGGACTGAACGTCGCGACCGTCACCCGGCGCGATCTCGTCCAGACAAGGACGTTGGCTGGAACGCTCGGGTATGGCGAGCAGCGCCCGTTCCCGACGAACTCGACGGGCATTGTCACAGAGCTGCCGGTCGAGGGCGACATTGTCGAGTTCGGGGAAGCCCTCTTTCACGTCGACAATGAGCCGGTGCTGTTGTTGGAAGGTGGAATCCCCCAGTTCCGTCCCTTCACCGTGCGAATGTCCGATGGACCAGACGTCGAGCAGCTCGAGCGCAACCTCACCGAGTTGGGTTTCGCCGACGACTACGACCTCACCGTCGACGACGACTTCACGACCATCACACGAGACGTGATCGAGGAACTCCAGATCGAGCTCGGCGCCGAAGACACCGGGAGACTCGACCTCGGCCGGGTGGTCTTCTCGCCAACACCGGTTCGGATCAGCGGCGTGCACGTCGAGCTCGGCCAGTCGATCAACCCACAGATCAACATCTTGAGCATCACCGAGAACGACCAGCGCATCAGCCTCGACCTCGATGCGGACGACCGGACGCTCGTCTCCGTGGGCACCGACGTCGACATCGAACTACCGGACGGAGCGGTGGTCGCCGGTGAGGTCACAGATATCGCCGCCGTCGCCACGCGAGGGGTGAGCCCCCAGAATGGCGCGACCAGCGATCCGTCGATCGAGGTAACGGTGATGTTCTCGAGCGACCCACCCGACGATGTGTTCGATGCTGCCCCGGTCGACATCATCGTCGCCGAAGACATCAGCGAGGGAGTCCTCACAGTGCCGGTGCCGGCGCTCGTCGCCATGTCCGGCGGCGGTCACGCCGTCGAGCTCATCGTCGACGGCGGCACACAGCTGATCGAGGTCGAACTCGGCGATTTCGTCGACGACATCGTCGAGGTCATCGGCGATCTCCGAGAGGGCGACACCGTGGTCATGGCGACAGCGGGGTGAGCTCATGAGCACTCCCGTCCTCGAGCTCCGCCAAGTGGCAAAGTCCTACGAAGGCTCGCCGCCGATCGAGGTTCTCAGGGGTATCGATCTCGTCATCGACGAAGGGGATCTCGTCGCCATCGTGGGCCCGTCGGGATCGGGCAAGAGCACCCTGCTCAACATGATGGGTGCCCTCGATCGTCCATCATCTGGCGACATCCTCATCGATGGCATGGTCGTGAACGAGCTGCGAGATCCGTTGTTGTCTGGTGTCCGTGGCCGTCGACTCGGCTTCGTCTTCCAGCAGTTTCATCTGCTTCCGGGATTGAGTGCGACCGAGAACGTCGCTGCCGGACTGCTCTATCACGGGACGAGCGGGCGAAAGCGCAAGGAAGAGGCCAGGGAGGCCTTGAAGCGCGTCGGTCTCGGGCACCGCCTCGACCAGAAGCCCGGCAAGCTCTCTGGTGGTGAGCGACAGCGGGTGGCGATCGCTCGTGCACTACTCGGCGATCCGGCGATCGTCCTCGCCGACGAGCCGACAGGCAACCTCGACTCACATACGACCGAGGAGATCGTCGAGCTGTTTCTCGAGCTCAACCGGCAGGGGTCGACGATCGTGATGATCACCCACGATCGAGAGCTCGCCGCGTCGATGCCGAGGGTCATCGAGATTCTCGATGGCGAGATCCGAGACCGCGGGATGGCAGTTTCGTGACCCGATCTTCTCCGACCCCTCGCAAGCTCCGCAGCCGCCTGCGCCTCGTCGACGTCGTCCACCAGGCCATACGCGGCCTCACCAGCCGCAAACTCCGAACGGCACTGACCGCGCTCGGAATATCGATCGGGATAGCTTCGCTCATCAGCATCCAGGGCATCACCGAGGCCAATCAGGCAGACGCGCGGGCCGAGATCGATGCGCTCGGATCAGACTTCCTGTTCATCACGCCGGGAACGGGAATCGGCGAGGAGGCCAAGCTGCTTCCCTACGCTCCGGCCATGCTCGACACCCACCTTCCCGCTCTCGAGTACGTCGCCGCGCTCTACCCCGTCGACGCTCGTGCGCGCCGCAACGAGCTCATTCCTGAAGTGCAGACCGGCGGCATCACCGTCAGCGCCCTGAGTGCGGCCGACCTCGATCTCCTCGAACCGGTCAACGGCTCGATCGCATTCGGCCGATTCCACGATGCCACCTCGGTCGAGGTGCCCGGCGTGGTGCTCGGCTCGCTCGCTGCGGAACGTCTCGGCATCCGCCATCTGATCGGCCACCCGACGATCAACATCTCTGGAACAGACTTCGCCGTAATCGGTGTTCTCGATGAGTTCGCGACCCTCAACACCGACCTGAACCGAACCGCCATCATCGGGCTGAACGTGGCCAGCGCTCTGTTCGAGACGCCCGACAACCCCGGCGCTATCTATGCACAGGTGCCACCGGAGCAGTTGGACGATACCCGCGACTTGATTCCGGCCCAGGCGAACCCGGCCGCGCCAGGAGAAGTCGCAGTATCGCGGCCGACCGAAGCTCTCGAGATCCGGGAGGTGATCGACGACACGTTCGCCAGAATTCTCCAGGCCCTCGCCCTCATCGTGCTCGCCGTCGGCGGCATCGGCATCGCCAACATCATGGTCATCTCGGTGATCGAGCGACGCGGCGAGATCGGGTTGCGCCGCTCGCTCGGGGCGACGCGCAAACACATCGCGTCGCAGTTCATCATCGAGTCAACCGTGCTGTCGTTGCTCGGCGGTCTCCTCGGCGTGACGATCGGCATCACGATCGTGTTCGGCTACGCACATTTCAAGAGCTTCGAGACAATCATCCCGTGGTTCTGGCTCTCGATCGGCGTTGCGGCGGCGTTCGCACTCGGCGCGATCGCCGGCCTCTATCCCGCTTGGCGAGCCAGTCGCCTCGATCCCGCTGAAGCGGTCCGACCTGCAGCTTGACGACACCGACCCGCGACGCAAGAGCGACGTCGGGTACTTCCGGATAACCTCCCGGCGACAGAATGGACGTCGGATGACCAAACGAGCACTCTCGACGCTGTTCTGGGGTTTTGTCGCGGTCTCGTCGATCGTTCTATACCCGGTGGCGGTCATGATCTGGGTGCTGACGGTGGCCTTCGATCGACGGCTGGTGTTGTTGCATCGGTTCACCTGTTTCTGGGCGTCCCTCTACACGTGGCTCAATCCCGCCTGGCCGGTGACGCTCGAGGGGCAAGACAAGATCCAGCCAGGCACCACCTACGTGATGGTCGCCAACCATCTTTCGCTGCTCGACATCCTTGTGCTGTTCCGGTTGTTCCGACACTTCAAATGGGTCTCGAAGATCGAGAACTTCAGCGTGCCTCTCGTCGGTTGGAACATGTCGATGAACCGCTACATCAAGCTGCGCCGCGGTGACCGCGAGAGTGTTGTCGAGATGATGGAGGCATGCGAGAAGACGATCGGCGAGGGCAATTCGATCATGATGTTCCCCGAAGGCACACGTTCACCGACCGGCGAGATGCGACCATTCAAGCCAGGCGCGTTCGAGCTCGCCCTGAAGACCCGAACACCGATCCTTCCGATCGTGATCTCCGGCACCGCGAACGCCCTGCCCAAGCGCGGATTTGTGCTCCAGGGTCGACATGCGATCCGCATAGGTGTTCTCGATCCGATTCCGCACGAACACTTCGCGGACATGTCCGTCGATGAGCTCACGGCAAACGTCCGCGAGATGATCGCCACCGAGATTGGCAAGACGGAACCGCGCTAGATCGGGTCGACAGGCCGGGCGGGCGTACCAGCATTCCAACAGGCTCGGGAACGCGGGCGTGTGCGGTCCCGATCAGCATGGGGCTTGCACCGAGTTCGGCGCGTTTGGCGCAAGTGTGCACGACGCCTGTTCAATTCCCGGGGGGACTCAGAGCTAGGCTCCCGATCGTGGGCGAGCGACCGCTCACCCAAAATCCGAGGAGGATGGCCAGGTGCCTATCAAGACGAGATTCACCGAGGAGTTCGGCATCGAGCACCCCATCGTCCAGGGTGGGATGCAGTGGGTGGGCTATGCCGAGATGGTCGCCCCGGTCGCCAACGCTGGCGCGCTGGGTTTCCTGACTGCGCTGACCCAGCCGACACCCGAAGATCTCGCCAAGGAGATCGCTCGCACCAAGGAGATGACCGACAAACCCTTCGGCGTGAACGTCACGATCCTGCCCGCCATCACACCGCCCCCCTATGCCGAGTACCGCGAGGCGATCATCGAGGGTGGTATCGAGATCGTAGAGACCGCCGGCTACAGGCCCCAGGAACACGTCGAACACTTCAAGCAGTACGGCATCAAGGTGATCCACAAGTGCACCGCGGTTCGTCACGCGCTGTCGGCCGAGCGGATGGGAGTCGATGCAATCTCGATCGACGGATTCGAGTGTGCAGGCCATCCGGGCGAGGACGACATCCCGGGTCTGATTCTCATCCCGGCAGCTGCCAACAAGGTGAAGGTCCCAATGCTCGCGTCGGGCGGCTTCGCCGACGGTCGCGGCCTCGTCGCCGCCCTGGCGCTCGGCGCTGATGGCATCAACATGGGCACACGCTTCTGCGTCACCAAGGAAGCCCCGATCCACGACGCATTCAAGGAGCGCATGGTGGGCAACGACGAGCGTGAGACCAGGCTGATCTTCCGCACGTTGCGCAACACGGCGAGGGTGATGAGGAACGCGGTCAGCCAGGAGGTCGTCGACATCGAGGGCCAAGGCGAAGCCACGTTCGATGACGTCCAGCACCTCGTGGCTGGCGTCCGCGGACGCAAGGCCATGGCCGACGGCGACCCCGACGGCGGCATCTGGTCGGCCGGAATGGTCCAGGGACTGATCGAAGACATCCCCACCGTCAAGGAACTCGTCGACAGGATCGTTGCCGACGCCGAGGCGATCATCAACTCGCGCCTCGAAGGCATGGTCCAGTAGGCCAGCGGCCCTGCCGATATCCTCGCCGCACGGCGGAACAGGCACCGAGTAGCGCGCACAATCGACGTTGGGACATTGGGCTCTTGTCGCCATTGCAGCTGCCTCAGTAGGTTTCGAGCGAAGGCCGAGTGAGAGGAGCCGACATGAACGGTTCGAAGCTTGCATTCGTCTTTGTCCTCGCAGCGAGCGGTCTGCTGTTCGCTGGAGTGGCTCCGGTCGACGGGGCCCCTGCTTCAAAGGTCGACGTCTGCCATATCCCGCCCGATAACCCCACCGCGCACAAGACGATCACCGTCGGATCGAGAGCCCTCGAGGCCCATCTCGCCCATGGCGACATCGCGGGAAGATGTGACCAGGTGTTCACCTCTTGCTCGGCGATGCACGAGGCGTTCCCGTGGCGCGATGACGGGGTGTACCCGGTAGATCCCGATGGTGATGGCGGGGCTGATCCCTTCGACGTCTACTGCGACATGACCACCGATGACGGCGGATGGACGATGGTGTTCCAGTCGGACGATCCAAGCATCTGGCGCACCGACACAGGCACACCTGGGACCGCCCAGTGGAGCATGGACTTCAGCCAGATCGACTACCCCATGAGCGAGATAATGCTCCTGGACACAGCCAATGTGCGTAGCCAGATAGTCGAAGGCGTCAGCTCGGCCGGGCTGTACGCCTGCTCGCCGGGGACCAATGACATGAGGTGGAACGGCACCCTTGTCGATGCTTGGGGACGGTGGAGCCCGGCGCTTCACCTGGGGATCCACACATGGGACATCCTCTCGCCTCCCCCCGTGTACTACATCAACGTGAGCTGGCCGTGTGGTGAGCAGGTCGACCGCATCAGCTGGGGCTTCGGCCACAGAGCATGGGCAAATGACGTACAGGGCTGGGGATGGAACTCCCTCGATCTCGGCCCCACGGTGTTCGCCATCGGCGTGCGCTGAGTCAGCTCCCAAGGTCATGCCGAAGGAGGCGGCATCGCCACAGTCCGGCTGCCTGGCATGTGAGGCATGGATGCACTCGGATCGGACGCCTTCGATTTCTGGCTCGGTGAGTGGGATTGCCTGTAGGGCTCGGAAACTCCGTCACCGCAGGTCATGCAGGGTTTTTGTACTCGTCGATGAGGCCGTCGCACCGGACCGTTCAGAGAATCGTGATGGTCGCCTGTCGAGTGTCCGGAGGGTCCGTGGTGGGCGTCGGCGGCCTTGTTCGAGGGAACGGTGGGCCGGTGCTCGTTGCAGAGCTCGACGTAGTCGGTGACGAAGCGTTCGATTTGACGTTGGTTCCAGATGATGGTGCGGTCGAGTAGCTCTCGCCGAATCGATCCGATCCAGCGCTCGGCGAACGTGTTCGCTACTGGAGTGCGGACGGGGGTACGAAGGATCTCGAGGCCTTCGGTTCGGAAGATCTCGTCGAAGCTGTCGATGAACTGGGTGCCGCGATCGCGGACGAGAGCTCGGGTGCCGTTGAGGTGTTCGGCGTGGCGGTGTCGACGGTGAAGAAATCACACGCGACGGCGGCTTGGGAGCGGAGGAACTCGGTCCACGTCACCTCGGAGCGCTTGGGTGCGGGGTTGGTGCCGTTGTCCTTTGGGATCTGCCACACGGTCGAGGATCCGATGGTATGACCGAGGCCCACGAGCTCGTCCTGGATGCGGCGATGCCCCCAAGTCGGATTCTCAGCTGCCGGGCGCACGATCAGACGGCGTAGTTCGATCGCGGCCGGCGGCCGGCCGGGTCGGCGAGCCTGGGGTTGGTCCAGTGGCGGACAATGCGTTTGCGGTGCCAACGCAGCAGAGTCTCGGGTGTGACGATCCAGCCGTCGCGGAGTAGGCGGGCGAGTGCAGTCAGGAAGCGGTGAAGGATGCGAAACACGACCCGCCAAGATGGCGTTATCGGGCCTGGTCAGCACCTACGCGCGAGTATTCGAGCCCCACAGCGTCAACTTCAGTCACACCGACGTTTCGCCGGGGCTCAGGAGCTGACCGAATCTCTCGGGTCGTCGAGCCGGACGTCGAGATGCGGGCCGAGCGCGGCATGCACCCGTGCAGCGAACATCGGCAACAACATCGACGAAGGCATGACGCACTCGGCGCACGCCTGGTCGGGGATGAAGAGCTCGAAGACGACCGTCCGATCGTCGGGCTGATGGGCGGTCAGATCGGCTCCGTCGGATCGGAGCCCCGGTGCGAGTGCCTCGACGACCTCCTCGAGCGTCGCAGCCAACGACCCCGACCCAGAGGCCGTTCCGTCCATGAGCAGCGACGCGATTTCGGGGGTCACCGAGTCGGCGAGGGCGTGAACCTGTTCGAGGGTGAGGCTGGTGACCGGGTGTGGGACGACGATCATCGGATACTCCTCGTACCCGCGCAACGCCGCCATCGCCCGGCAGGTCGCCACGAACGGCTCGGTGACGATCGCCGCGGCCGGCAGGCCCATGTCTTCGAACTGGACGGCGTCGAGCAAACTGCCCGACGAGCAGCTCCCTCAATCGCCGATGGCGGCGATGATCGCCGTCGCGCCGGTGCTCAGTCGTTCCACATCGGCCGGGGCGGGCGGGAAGCTCACGTGCTGCTTCGTGACCGCGATCCGGTCGGCAACGCCATGCGAAGCCGCAAGGTTGTCGGCGACTCGGGCCAGGATTTCCCGTCCCCAGGTCTTGCCGTTGTCAACCAAGCCAAGCGTGGCTCCATCGAGCGAAGCGGCGCGCGGCGCCGGCGGCTTCCCGACCTCGGGGGGAGCGACGGTCGGATCGACCAATCGGATCGTCATGGCCGGATCACCTCCTTGGTGATGAGTGGGACGCTACGAGTCCGGCTCCAGGTCGGGAAGAACGCCGAGTGGCCGCCCGCATCGCCGCCGCCGACCATGAGGTGAATGTCGTCGGGACTCACCCCCCGATGAACCTTGACCTCGGCGTCGCCGGGGTTGACCTCCGGGCCCGAAGCAAACCACCGCTCGGGATCGTCGGCTGAGACATGGCGAGAGGATTCAACCTTCCCACCGAGCTTCACCTCCTCGAGCGTTCGGGCCGCGTGCTCGAACAAGAACTCCTGCACCTGGCGGCGGCTCCAACCAGCGTCGCCGATCTTGCGGGCGTGCTCGGGAGCGAACACCACCAACGACCGACCCGAGCTGAACGACCCCAGGGAGGCCATTGTGTCGGCGAACGTCACCAGCAGGCCATCGGGACCGCTCGACGCGTGGTTGAGGACGTTGTGCCCCGACTCCGCCGCCATGATCGTGACGGTGTTCTGCGAGGCATCGAAGCCTCGCGAAACGTGGAACGGCTCCCACGGGCACTCCTGCTCGTACTCGCCGAAACACATCGCGTACTTGCCGGCCCATCCCTGTGTGCTCTTGTCGAGCACCCCTGGGATCGCCGACAGGCAGTTGCGGAGCACAAGCCGCGTGGCCCGTCCGATCGTGGCGTTGGCTCGGAAGCCCGGCCCGAAGAGGTTCTCGCGGTACTGGATCCCGAGCTCGTCTCGAATCGGTCCGTTGACGGCCACCAGGATCGCTGATCCGCCAGTGCTCGCGGCGACGGCGTGCAACCCGAACGACGGGTCACCCATCGCCTGCACGATGGCACCTACAACCGGGAAGTACTCGGGCCGGCACCCGGCCATGACCGCGTTCACCGCAGCCTTGTGGGCCGTGACCGCGATCGAGCGCGAGGGCTCATGCAACAAGACGTCGTCCGCATCCCAGGTGCCTGCCGACACCATGTCATCGACCAGTTGCTCGGTGGGCGGGACAACCGGGAGACCGTCCGTCCAACCGGCCTCATAACACGCCTCGATCGCGTCCCAAGGGTCGTCGACGTCGAGAGGCCCCGACACGGTCACACCTCCCCGCCGACGATCGCCGTCGCCGACGCCACGAGCGTTTCAAGCATGCGCTCGCGAGACAGCCTGGCGGTCCCCAGAGCTTCCTCGCGGCTCCGGTCGGCCAGGCGATTCACGATCATCTGGGTGATGAGGCGGTTGCGTTCATCGAGTTCTTCGCGATCGAACCGGTCTCCGACGAGTGCTTCGAGCTCGGCCGCGATCATCCGGACAGTCGCCGTCCGGTGGTCCGCCGCACCCGCGAGCTCGACTAGACGATGGCGTTGGATCTCGAGGAAGCAGCGTCCGGAGGTCGAGTCGAGCCGGCCGGCGATGGACTCCACAACAACACGAACCAGATCTGACACCGCCGGCTGGCCGCGCCGGCGCAGTGCGATGAGTGCTTCCATGCGCGCAGCGTCGAGCGCCGTTTGATGACGTTCGAAGATGGCGTTCAGCAGGCCGTCGCGCCCGCCGAAGTGGTAGTGGATCGCGCCGCCGTTGCGCTGCCCGGCCAAGCGGGTGATCGCGGCGAGGCTCACATCAGCGAGGCCCTCGGCGGCGAACAAGGATTCTGCCGCGTCGAGCAGCACGTCTCGGGTCTCGCACTCGACTGCTGTGGGCATCTCACTCCTAGGTCGATCGCCTAGGAGCATAGGCGATGCGATCAATCACACAAGAACGAGCTATCGTCCGCTCCATGCGCGACGAGTTCACCGACTCCTACGGCTTCACCGGGCC
>JAAETH010000599.1 GCA_024228575.1 Actinomycetes bacterium | reverse complement strand
CATCTCGAAGCAATGGATGTCGTGCGCCGTTCCCACCTGCACCTGACACTCCACGCCAGTGAACAGCCGGGGCTCGAGCTGATCAGCCAGGCCCTGTACTGCGGGGCCGAGCGCATCGGACACGGTGTGCGGCTGTGCGACGACATGACCTGGGATGGCGATCGCATAGTTGGACTGGGCCATCTGGCTCGGTATGTGCTCGAACGACAGATCCCTCTCGAGATGGCGCCGAGTTGCCATGTCCACGTTGGCGCCGTCGACTCCTTCGAACAGCACCCGCTTGTGGCGTTCCATCGCCATGGTTTCAAGGTCACCGTCAACACCGACAACCGCCTGATGAGTGGTGTCTCGGTGTCGAGCGAGACTCACGAGCTCGCCCACACCTTCGGCCTGACGCGGACCGAGCTGTGCGAGCTGGCCGTCGCCGGGGTCGAGTCTTCGTTCTGTGAATGGTCCGAACGTCGCAGGCTCGTCGACCATGTCATCCGTCCGGCCTATGAGGTCTGACGTGACCACCCGTATCGACGCATCCTGGGTCATAACGCCCGAAGGCCCGGTGGCCGATGCGTCCGTTGTCGTTGCCGATGGAGCGATCGCCTGGGTCGGTGCGACGTCTGTCGCCCCCCTGGCGGACGAGGTCGTCGATTGCTCGTGGGGCCTTCTGGCTCCAGGCCTCGTCGATGCCCACACCCACCTCGGGCTCTCGTGGTCCAAGGCGCTTGGCCCTACGACCGGGCACCCGGTGTACGACGTGTTCTGGCCCAGGGAGAGCTCGCTCGACCACGATCTGGTCAAGGCGTTTGCGATGTCGAGTGCGGCCGAGGCACTGCTGGCGGGCACGACGTG
>JAAETH010000598.1 GCA_024228575.1 Actinomycetes bacterium | reverse complement strand
GCATGAACTTGGCCGAGTCAGCGACCACCACGCACTCGTGGCGGAGCTCAGGCGGCAGGTCCTCGAGATGGATGTCGCGAGTGACGATGGGCGGCGCGCCGACCGAAAGGACAACGGCCCCGATCGCGTGCGCGACTTCCCGCACCGCCTCCCAGGCCTGTGCGCCGTCGATGTGGTTGACCATGAGCGCTTGCGATCCCACAGAGATGCCGTACACATCAGCACCTCCGTCGGTTGTCTCGATCTGGCTGAACCCCTCGGTAGTGCCCCCGGACACGGAGCACTCGCCGCCTTCGAGTGGAGCGAGGACCGCGGCGGGATCCAGTATGTCTGACCAGCCGGCCACGAAGCGTTGGACGAACACGTCGAAGCTCACGGCTGGCTCCCGTCGCTGAAGAGTTCTCCGGCGCGAGCCCGGACCTTGTCGTCAGGGTCGCTGGCTTCGAGACCACGCAGGTGATGGTGGTGGTCGTCGGTCCAGTGACCGGGACCCCAGGCTTCGAGCGCGTTGAGGGCGCCGTTTCGGTTCTGGATCGACGGGCTCTGTAAGGCGACGGAGATGAGGTCGGCCCCGATGCCGGGATGGTCTCGGATGCCTTGGAGGGTCCAGCCGAGGGTCATGTGGGGCTTGTATCCGGGTCCCATGCCGGTGGTCTTGGCTGGGCCGGTGGCGATGGCGTCAAGATCGAGGAGTTGTGTGGCTCGGTCGACAAGGATGTGGGCGCGGTCGGTGTCTGCGTCTTGCCAGGCTTGGAACCAAGGGCCGTCGAGCGGGTCGGTGTCGATGCGGGCGAGGAGCTGGTCGAAGGGGTCGATGCCTAGGGTGCGGGCGGCCTGTTCGGCCTGCCAGAACTCGACGCGATCCGTGGAGTCGAGGCCGGCGTGGACGAGTTGGGGCCAGCGCGGATGCTCGAGGAGTGCGTTGGCGTGGTCGCGGATTGTGTCGCGGGTATCTGGAGTCCAGGTGCTGTTGGTGAGGCGGTGGTCCCAGTCGTCTCGGTCGCAGAAGTTCCGGGTCGTGCGGATGGTGATGAAGTCGCCGAGGGTTTCGGCGTGGTCGTCCATGTGGGCGAGCCAGCGGGCGAGCACGTCGGGCGCGGCGGGGTAGTTGTCGATGTCTTCGGCGGGGCCGCCCATGATGAGGGCGTCGATGATGTCACCGGCTGCGGTCAGCAGTTCCCGGTCGGGGTTGGGTTCGTTGAGCGCAGTGGCGAGATCGCCGGTGGTGGCCGCGATGTAGGCGAGGTACTCGTTCATCACGCTGTTGCGGAAGCCTTCTCGCAGGATCCACTGGGCGATCGCGGGGTCGGTGCTGTCGCGGAGGCGTTCCACGCATTGGATTCGGCCCCAGCCATCGACTCGGCGGGCGAGGGTGAACAGGTCCGGTTCGGGATCGGACCGGGAATTCCCGAACGCGACGGCGGCGAAGAGGGTGAACTCCTCATGCGCGCCCAGATCGTGCAGCAGCTCGCCGTCTGGTGCGCCGGTGATGCCGAGCAACGCGATGCCGATCTTGGCGGGGCCCCTATCGGGCGAGGTCGATGCCAGCCATGTGCCGATCTGGGCCACGGCGGCGGTGGAGGGCCGCTTGGCGGCGAGGGCCTCGATCAGGGGGTCGATGAAGCCGAGCACGTCATCGGTGTTCATGGCCTCGTAGAGCTTGCGGAGTCGCCGCCTGGTCGGCTTGGCAGCCGCTCGAACGATCCGTTCGGCGATCTCGCTGGCGCGCTCAGCATCGGTGCCAGAGCCGCCGTGGTGGCCCATGACTCCGTCGAGCGCGCCGGCCATGAACGAGGGCCCACCGGGTGTGCGCGGAGCTTCGTCAGGCAGTGTGACTGCGGGGTCGTCGAGGCGGCCGGCCGCGCCGAGATGGTCGCGAATGAACGCCAACAGCGGCGCACGGTCATGGATCGAGGGCAGGGCCCGCTCACGCACCATCAGACCAGTGTGGCCCCGGCGGCCGGCCGGCAGCGGCGATATCTGGGAAATGCCAGCCACTTGGACCGCATCGAGGGCACCATTGAGCAGATGGAGATCCCTGCGTTGCCGGACACAGCGATTCTGATGGTCGAGGTGGGTTCGACCGCGCACGGCACCGGTATCGCGGGTGGTGAGGATCACGACCAGTTGGCGGTGGTGGTCGAGACCCCGGATCAGGTGTTGGGTCTGGATCAGCATGGGTTCAAGACGGTGATGCAGCGCACCCAGCCCGAAGGGGTGCGTTCGGGCCCGGGTGACATCGACCGCACGCTGCACTCGCTGCGACGGTTCGTTCGGCTCGCGGCGTCGGGGAATCCGTCAATTCTGATGGCGTTGTGGGCGCCGGTGGAGTTCACAACCCCGATCGGTGACGAACTCCGCTCACTCGGCGAGGCGTTCGTCGGCCGCCACGTCGTGCCGCGGTATCGGGGCTACATGCAGTCCCAGGCCCGTCGCCTGCTGGGTCTGAGCGGTGGCGGGCACGGCAAGCGGGGAGGCGGCGGCCGCGAGGAGCTGATCGAAGAGTTCGGCTACGACACCAAGTACGCCATGCACTGCGCCCGCCTCGGCTTCCAATGCCTCGAGCTCCTCGGCACGGGCCAGCTGGAGCTGCCGATCCAGGGCGAGCCAGCTGAGTGGCTGCGCGCCGTCCGCTACGGCAAGGTCAGCTTCGAGGAGTGGTGGGAACGCAGCCTCGCCCTCGACGCCGAGCTCGAAGCCATCGCCGACGACCACTCGATCCGACCCGAACCCGACCGGGCCCGGATCGACGCCTGGTGCATCAACGCCCACCAGCGAGTCTGGGCCGGAAGGGACGGCCCATGAGCGGCGGACACTCACGGTGGGAAGACGTCAAGGCCGCAGCGAGGCGCAAAGCGTCGAGGGCGGGCCGCGATCCGATCGCGGAGGCGCGCGCTGCCGATCAGGCGGCGGCCGAGGCTGGGCGTCGCAAGGCGGCAGACGTTGGTGACCCATGGGCCGAGCCTGTCGATCTGGGTGTGTCGATCGATCCCGGCGCCCCGCTGCCTCACCTACTTGCCGACGGCCTCCGGGCCGTGCTGGTGTTCCAGGCCGGGCTCGATCCCGACCCGAACTGGGACGGGACGACCGTCACGGTGGTCGACCCGGCCGACGCCGCAGCGCGCCGGTTGAGCTGGATCGTCTTTGAAGGCGTCGCTCACGTCTCGCTCGGGGGCCCGAATGACGAAGCACAGCACGGTCACCCGCTGTACGCGGCAGGCCTGCGCCATTACCAGGCTCATGAGGTTCACAGCAGCGACCTGGTCGCCGAGATGGAGCGCCGCAACCGCGTTCACCCGCACCACCGACCCGAAGCGTTCCAGTCGCTGCGGCACCTCATTATCGCTTTCCACGACGAGACCTTCGACTGCGTGAGTCGGTCATGGACCTCAGGGACGATTACGACGTCGTTCGAAGATGGTCTGGTCGTGGCCGTAGCAGCATTGCGAACCGGCGAGTTCGCAGCTCCAGAAGGACGACCGTGATCACATTGGGCGGATGGTGGGGCCGGCGACGAGCAGCCGCCAACGCGAGTTCCAGCACACCCAGCAGCACGCCCGCAGTCGAGACCCTCGAAACACTCGGCGTCGTTGAAGGCAGCGTCGATACTCGATGCATGGGTGGCGAGGCTGCAGACGACTCGGTGGATCAAACGCCATCGGCCGATGTAGACGCCTCGGATCAGGTGAGTGAGGCGCTGGCGACGTTCAAGGACGCTGCGTTGACGTGGGCTGGCACGGGCTATGGCAAGCCGCTCGTCGATGCTGCGGTTGATGCCCTCGCCGCGGGGCTCGATTCACCAACCCTGCGCATCCTTGCTGGGGCGCCCGCCCGCTTCGCAGACGAAGAAGCGACCGAGTACGGGCCCGACACCTTCGACGAACTTGGACTTGCCGTTCCTGAGAAGCACTCACCAGAGGCGTATCTCGAGCTCGCCAAGCTCAAAGCCAGGCGCTTCTTGGCGGGGGAGGGGTCGGCGAGAAGTGTCTCCATCGAACTCTGGCAGCTCTACCAACAGTCCGACTACTGCGCTGAGCTTGCGGACTTCTCGGGTCTCGACGACTGGTACGTGATGCTCGACGACGGCGTGATCGAGGGCGAGACGTCCGCGGTCGATGCAGCTGTGCGAGAGTCGGCGCAACGTCTGGTTGACGGCCTACCGAGCACGGGACCGCGTCTCGGTGGCGCATTCGTCGGACACGAGCCACCACCGCCGAGCAGGGAGTCTGTCTCTCGGCGCGTCCTGCGGAGAATTCGCATTGTCCCCTAGCGGTTCGAGGCGGCCCGGGCCCCGTGGCTGGTGGGTCGTATCATTCAAGGGAATCGGCGGGTGTCCGATTCGAGTTGGGTGGAGTCTTCGATGACGACGTTGCAGGTTGAGGCAGCAGTGGCGGGGCGGAAGCGCGCTGGGGCACCCGATCACCCCTTGGTCGTGGCGCTGTCGGCGGGTCCGACGTCGCTACGGGATCTGATCGAGGCGGTCGTCCGAGCTGAGGTGCAGGCGTTCGTGGCCCGCGTTGGCGATCAACGCCTCGTGCGGGTGCTGACCGAGGAGCAGCTTGTGGAGGGACTGGGCGAAGGCTCAGTTCGCAGCGGCGGACGGGAGGTCGCCGCGGAGGTGGACCCTGACAGCGCCGTTCGCACTGCCGTCGAAGCCCAACAGGATGGGCTGTTCCAGACGATCGTGGATGACGCGCCGGTGGATGATCTTGACGAAGTGATCGAGATTCGTGACGGCACTCGGGTGATGTTCTTGCGGCTGGTGCCGCTGGCGGGGGGCTGACGCTCGGTGTTGGCGGCGGAAGAAGCACGAGCTCGACTGTCTTCGGTCGCTGACGAGGCCTGGCTGCGGTCGGCTCAGCGGCGGGTCGGCAAACTCAAGCGGGGCCTGCGGAGCCTCGCTGAGCCTCTGGTGACGCCGGCGCCCCAGGGCTGGGATCCGAAGGCGAACCAGGAGCGGCGCCACAAGCTGTGGGCATCGGCAACGGGTCTCGACGACCTCAGCGACAAGCAGCTGCGGTCGGTCATGGAAGCGCTGCATCCGGAGTTGGGACCATCGCTGGCCGCGTGGTGGGTCACGGCACAGGGCCAGCCGTACGGGAGGGGCTGGAGCCGTCGAGCCTTCCGAGCCCCGGCGGAGCCGACGCTGACTCGTGAGCGACGTGTCGGTGATCTGGAACGGCTTGTGAACGGTGCGGGACCCTATGCCCAGCCGGTGGAATGGTTCGCCGCGTGGGCTCCGTACCTGAACGTGACAGATCCTCTGGCTCCAGTGGCGTTCGAGGTCGGCCCCCTGTTGGCTGCTGCGATCGATGCCGGTGGGCCCTCTGGTGAGACGACGTTCCAGACGCTGATCGACAGCGGCAACGGCGACCACCCGATCGGGGGCATGGGCCGCCATGTGATCGTCGGACTGCTGCGCAGCTCGCGGCCCGAGGGTTGGGCGTTCATCGAGTCGATGCTGCTGGCAGCACAGCGCCAGGAGGGCTTGCGGCAGTCGATCCTGGAAGCGGCCGACGAGGCCCACCCTGATGCCTTCACTCGCCTCATCGATCTCGCCGTGAGCGAGAACCTCATCCGGTTCGCGGCGACGATCCGAGCAGTCTCGGTCTGGTTCGGCTTCCCCGAAGACGCCGAGCACATCGACGACGCCGAGCACATCGACGACGCCGAGCGCCGACTTCGCCTGCTGCAGAACTTCCGCGCGGATCAGGGTCTCGCATCTCGACGCGTCAGCGAAGGCGACGCGTGGGACACCTATGCGGGGCTGTGCGCGATCGCGCAGCACGACATCCAGCCTGCGGTAGACCTCGCTCGCAAGGCACTCGCTCGTCCCGACAGGGACAACCGCGCTGCGGCTTTGCGCTTCCTGGCCAATACCCAGCTCTCGAGCGAATTCCTGTTGCCGATCGTCGTCGCCGTAACCGCCGATCCGGATATCGGGGTGGCAAGCATGGCGCACCAGGTGATGGCCTGGCACGGGCATGACCCAAAGGCGACGAAGGTCGATGTGTACGGCGCGCTCGACGCCCTTGCCCGTCGCCTGCCGGAGAAGGCCGGCTCGGCCGATCCGGTCGGGATCGATCCGGATCCGGTGCTGTTGGACCGCGGTGCGGTCGTGGCAACGATGATTCGCATCGTGGGTGACCGGCCGCTTGAGCCGCTGTTGGCGTATCTGCCGTCGATGGACCCCAACACTCGCGGCGCGCTCGCGAGGAAGGCCGGGGAACGCAAGCGACTCGACGGCGACTTGCGCAGCGCGGTTGTGAAGATGGTCGGTGACCGTTCGAGCTATGTCCGCAAGCACGCGGTCGAGGCCATGGGGGCACTGCAGGTCGACGCTGACGAGGCACTCGAGCTCGAACCTCTGCTCACCCGCAAGGCCGGAGATCTGCGCCGCGGTGTCATCGGTCTGCTGGGCCGGCTGCCCGTTCAGGATGCGCTGGGCTCAGCGCGACGTCTGTGGGACGGGTCCGAGCCCCAGCGCGACGCCGCGTGTGAGCTGCTCAGCACGCTCGACCGCCACCCAGCGGTCGTGAAGACCGCGGAAGGCTTCCTTGCCGATGGGGCCTCGGCTACCCAGCGGGATGTTCTCACCTCGGTTGTTGGTGGCGAGGAGTCGAGCGCTGATGATCCAACGCTCGGCCTGTTCGCACCGGACGAGATGACTGCCCCGCACACTCCGCAGGCTGGTGCCAAGGGCCGTCGGTTCAGCGACGCGGCGGCGTTCAAGATCGCGGACGCGCTCGATGACCTTGCCGAGTCCCACCGCAACACTGCGTTCGAGCTTGTCAACTGGCAGGGCTCGACCGAGGTCCTTCTCGCCGATTCCCGCTGGCTGCCCAGCCCGTTCCACGCAAACCAGCCGTCGGCGGAAGATGGGGGCTGGGGGATGGTGCTGCCCGAGGTGTTCCGGACCTGGTGGGAGGACCGCCCCGCCGAGTGCCGCGGCGAGTCCGAACCTCTCGACGCGCTCCGGGCACTCGTGGTGTCGCAACTCTGCGCCGACTACGAGGAAGCGCCCTACCTGCGAGAAAGCCAGGCCCAGGTACGAGAGCTGCTCCGCCCGCTCGTCGGCAAGAACCGCCTCCAGCTCCGTCATCCCCAGGTCGTCCAGCACGTCCTTGCGTGGCTGCTGTCCGAGACGGCTGACGAGTCGGTGATCGATGAGAGCGTTGACGCAACTGAAGCAGCCCTGGCGTCGGTACCTCGCGCCTGGACGCGACAACTGACCCAGTTGGATGACGACTGGCGCCGACACCAGCAGGACTGGCGCCACAACTTCGTCGGGCTATGCCCATGGATGGCGCTGACGGCAGGTCTGTTCATCCACAACCCGTTCCTGATGACCTCCGAGCGCCTCGCCCGGTGGTTCGGCCTCATGCGCTGGTTCGACCAACCCATCGACGGCGCCCCGAGGAATCGAGTCGACCCGACACTGCTGCATGCCGCTCACGCCATCGGAGCAGCGAGTGACGCCGACGTCTACGAAGCCTTCATTGCCGCCGACCAACCAGGCCGCTGGGGCGGCGGCCGACAGCTACTCGAGTTCACCAAACGGCGCCGCGACCAGATCGAACAACGCCACCCAACGGTCGTGCCCCTGGCCGACCGCGTTCGCGATCGCACTATCGAGATCGAACGCGCCCGCGGCGAACTCTCGACGTCCGCGAGCCACCTGGCGTTCCGGCTCGCCAGCATCGAAGGCGCGGACGTGACTCTCGAGCTTCTCGCCCGTCTCGGCCGGTCGACACTGGTGCGGGGCTATGCGTGGAACAACGACGGCCGCGAAGCTGTCTACAGCCGCCTGATCCAGATCTCACACCCCGCCGCCGGCGACACGCCAGAGCGTGTCGCCGACCTCGTCGCCACCCACCGGATCAAGGATCGATGCCTCATCGACTTGGCGATGTTCGCACCCCAATGGGCCCCGACCGTCGAAGCGGTACTTGATTGGGATGGGCTCGAGGACGCGATCTGGTGGTTCCACGCTCACACCAAAGATGACCGCTGGTCTGTGGAAGCCGAGATCCGCGAGACATGGGCTGCCATGTCCGCCGAACGCACCCCACTCGCCGCGGCTGACCTGACCGAAGGCGCAGTCGATGTTGACTGGTTCGGCCGAGCCCACGCCCGCCTCGGGCCCGAACGGTGGGCAGTGCTGCACAAGGCAGCCAAGCTCGCATCCGGGGGATCGGGTCACCGCCGTGCCCAGATCTTCGCCGAAGCCATGCTCAGCGAGCTGGACGAAACCGACGTCGTCACCCGAATCACGACCAAGCGCCACCAGGACTCGGTCCGAGCGCTCGGGCTGTTGCCCCTCCCCGCAGGACGCGTAGATGAGGTGGCGCTCTCGCGCTATCAGCTGTTGCGCGAGTTCGAACGGGGCTCCAAGAAGTTCGGCCAGCAACGACAACGAAGCGAAGCAACCGCGGTCCGGATCGGCATCGAGAACCTCGCACGCACAACCGGCGCGCCCGACCCCCAGAGGTTCGTGTGGGCCATGGAAGCCGCAGAAGCTGGTGATCTCGCCGACGGACCAGTCACGGTCACCGTGGACGACGTCGCGGTCACTCTCGCCGTCGACGCCGAAGGCTTGCCTGACATCGCCGTGCAGCGCGGCGGCAAACGCCTCAAGTCAGTCCCGGCCAAGCTGCGCAAGCAACCCGACATCAAATCCCTCACCGACCGCCGCACTGCGCTCAAACGCCAGGCCAGCCGCGTTCGCCGCTCGCTCGAAGACGCAATGGTCCGCCAAGACACCTTCACCGACACGGACTTCGACGCGCTCGGCCGACACCCCGTCGTGGCACCGATGCTCGACCTCGTCATCTGGGCCGACGAAGCCGGCGCCACCTTCCGACGATCCGGGCCGAACTGGGTCGATGCCCAAGGCACAACCACCCGACCCTCCGGAGCGGTCCGAATCGCGCACCCCGTCGACCTCCTCGGGACCGGTAACTGGATCGACTGGCAACAACAACTCTTCGACGACGCACAGCGCCAACCGTTCAAACAGGCCTTCCGCGAGCTCTACGTCCTCACCGACGCCGAAGCCGCCGACTCGCCGCTCAGCCGCCGCTGGGCCGGACACCAGCTCCAGCCCCGACAAGCCCAAGGCCTCTTCACCACACGAGGCTGGCTCAGCGACAGAGAGGCCGGCGAGGTCGCCAAGGTCTACCACCACGCCGGACTCGTGGCCCGAGTGACCTTCGTCGACGGCTGGGGGACACCGGCCGAAGTCGAACTCCCCACCATCAACGCCATCCACTTCACCAAACGCAACGAGCACCTCGCACAACCCCTCGACTCGGTCCCGCCGGTCATCTTCTCCGAGACCATGCGAGATCTCGACCTCGTGGTCAGCGTCGCCCACGCCGGCGGGGTCGACCCCGAAGCCACCGCGTCGACGGTGGAGATGCGCGCTGCCCTCGTGCGTGAAACCGCCCGGCTCATGAACCTCGACAACGTCGCCCAGGAGTCGTCCCACATCGTGATCGAGGGATCGCTCGGCGAGTACTCGGTCCATCTCGGCAGCGGGACCGTTCACCGCCGCCCCGGCGGCGCCCTGTGCATCATCCCCGTCGACCCCCAACGGCGAGGCCGCATCTTCCTGCCCTTCGCCGACGAAGACCCCAAGAGCGCCGAGGTCGTCTCGAAGGTCCTGATGCTTGCCCGCGACTCAACCATCAAGGACCCGACGATCCTCGAACAGCTCCGATCGTGATGGGCCGCCAATCGGCCAGCGTAAGGAGATTCGCGGCACTCGGGATCGGGTTGCTCGGCATGCTCCTTGCTGCGTGTACAAGCTCGGCGAACCCCACTCCCGAGACCGCCGTCAGGGTGACCTATGAGGACATCGCGCCCTCCGGCTACATCGACCAGACAGTCACGCTCGAGTACTCCGGATCCGGGCTCGTCACACCAATCGTTGAGTACGTCGCGCTCGACGCAGCGGGCGACCCTGTCGAAGGAGTGACTGTGACGGCTGCCTTCGGAAGCGACCAGGGCGAGCTGGCGATCTCCTCACCCGGCGGATTCGATGTCCTCGCGTTCCACGGTGACCGGGTCACCGAAGTTGTCGACATAGACGCGACCGTCGTTTCCGCCAAGGTGCTCGGGGGCGGAGCCGCAGCTGGACCTGCCGATCCGATCCCGTTGTTCGACGGCGACGCTGTGACGAAGTTCGATCTCTTCGACGCAGTCGAGATCGAAAACGCAACCGATCGGGCAGTCGCAGCTCGAGTGGTGTGCCTCGTCTACGACTTCCCGACGCCAGGCGAAGCTCAGCAGGCAGAGGAGATCACCGTCCTCGTCGACCGGGTCGAGATCCCTGGAGACTCGACCGCCATCGCCAATGTCGACGACGGATTCCTGCTTGCAGCAGCGGAACGCGGATTCGGCTGCGACAGCCTCAAGGCTCACCTCACCCCCTGACTCTCGGTCGACTGCGCGGGCGGTTGCGCAATCTCGGTGGAGCCGTGCCCGGCGAGAGCCGATACTGAGGAGGTGAAACGGAAGCGCTCGCCTCAGGAGAATAAGATCCTCAGCTACGCGCGCGACCGTGTGGGGCTCGGAAACTCTGTCGTGGCTGGTCAGGCCGCATTTTCGTATTCGTTGATGAGTCCGTCGCATCGGGTCGTTCTGAGCACCGTGATGCTGCCTGGCATCGTTGGAGGCGGCTCGTGCGCAGCGTCGGGTGGTCGTTGTTTGAGGGAACGGTGTGGTCGGTGGCCGTTGTAGTGTGCGACATATTCGATGATGAGGCGTTCGAGTTGTCGCTGGTTCCAGATGATGGTGCGGTCGAGGAGTTCTCGTCGGATCGAGCCGATCCACCGTTCGGCGAAAGTGTTGGCGACCGGCGTTCGCACCGGGGTGCGGAGTATGTTGAGGCCTGCGGTGCGGAAGATCTCGTCGAACGCGTCGATGAATTGGCTGCCTCGGTCGCGGACCAACGCGCGAGCCCCGGTGAGCTGGCTGGTGTGGTCGAGGAAGAGGTTGCGGGCGGCTTGGGTAGTCCATGCGCCGGTCGGGTTCGCGGTGAGACCGGCGAAGATCACCTGTCTCGTCTCGACCTGGATGAAAAACAGGACGTAGTAGCGGCGTAGGAACGCGGTGTCGACGGTGAAGAAGTCACACGCAACGGCTGCCTGGGAGCGCAGGAACTCGGTCCAGGTCTCCTCGGAACGTTTCGGCGCGGGCTCGATGTCGTTGTCGCGAAGGATCTGCCACACCGTCGTCTGTGCGATCTTGTGGCCGAGACCGACGAGCTCGCCGTGAATACGACGGTATCCCCATGTCGGGTTCTCCTCAGCGAGACGCACGATCAGCCGGCGCAGCTCGGCCGCGGTCGATGGTCTGCCCACACGTTTGCGGGGCGGGTGGGTCCAGTGTCTGGCGATTCGCTTTCGGTGCCAGCGCAGCAACGTTTCGGGTGTCACAATCCAGCCCTTGCGCAGTCGGCGGGGCAGCGCCGCCGCGATCGCTGCGAGAAGGGTGCGGTCGTCGTCGCCGATGGGCGGCCGTTCGACTTGGCGACGCACTACCTGGAGCTGGTGGCGCAGAACGATGATCTCGAGATCCTTCGAGCGTCCAGAACGGACAGCGAGGCGGGCGAGCGTAGCGATGAGACGATAGAGGAGGCGAAACACAGGAGACCAGGATGCAAGCATCGGCCCTGGTCAACACCTACGCGCGAGTTTCCGAGCCCCACAGGTTGACGTCGATGACGAAGTGTGCCGTCTTGGGCGTTTGGACATGTACCGCGATCGACAACTCGCTAACGTCGACGTCGCCGTCGTCGCCCGCTATCTGCGAAATGAGCGGCTTGACGACCGCATCGGGGTCGAGGATCAGCTCTTCGAGGAAGCCAGGCTCGCTCGCCACACGTGCGCTCAGCGCCTGCTCGACGGCTGACTGTAACGGCAGGACATTTCGTTAATCAGTGGTGGACATCTCAGTCTCCTCTATCGGGTTGTATTCGTCTTCCAGGACGCTGATGCGGCGACCCGGTTACACGGTCTTCGTCTCTTTCGACCAGCCTGGTCAGGCCGGCGAGGTCCACCCACTCGGATCGGGTTCGCGTGTACCGAACATCGTGACATGGCCGCGCCTCAAGAAAGTGGGCGGCGACACCGAGCCGACGGGTCGCTCGCAACGCTTGGCGGTGCTGGCGGCTCCGTCGTGAGGCTGCGGCCAGCCCGAACGCCACTACTACGCCGCGGTCGACAGGCGGAACCACCGGCTCTCAGCCTGTGGAGTTGGGGTACGACTCGCCCCTCCGACACACTTGTGAGAACACCGAGCTCGCAAATTCAGGGCCAGGCATGAACGGTAGGGCCCGCTGGGCCGAGCACGGCGGTAAGTGCTTCGAGGTCGTCAGGGTCGCCGGTGAGGATGTCGTGGCCGAGACGTAGTGCCATGATCACCAGATGGGCGTCGACGACGTCTGACGTATCAGTCTGCGCGAGAAGGCGCCCGATTGGGCGGCCGTCATCGACGGGGTGGATGGTGATGGTCTTGAGGAAGGCCGAGAGGCGGGCCTGACGGGACCCGTTTCGCCATACCTGAGCCACGACCGCGTGGCTCGTATGGAGATTCGTGTCCGATCTGGTGGCGGCGGCTAGGAATGCGTGCGCGGTTCGTTCACTTCGGTCGATGGAGATAAGGAAGCCGGCGTCGAGGATCACAGGCCGTATCGGTTGGCCATGGCGGCGATTTCGTCTTCGTTGGTCGGGCCTTGTTCGGCGTCCCATTCGGTCAGGAACGAGCGGAGGGCATCCTGGCGGTGCCGGTCAGCTGCGAGATTGCGGAGGGCTTGGCGGATCGCGCTTGAACGTCCGCCGAACTCGGGGGCGAGCATGTCGAGGAGGGCTTCGTCTTCGTCGTCGAGCCGGACAGTGGTGGTACTCATATCTTCCAGAGTGTAGCACGCGCGTGCTACACTCTGGAAGGTTCTTATTATTGAGCCTGAAGGTGTGGATGCTGACCACGTGGGTGCCGAGAACTCATCGGCCGTCTGGGACTTGACTGTGGGCGGCTCGTCGGTTGTGGAGGGGGTCGCGATGGGGTTCTTGGGGCGCGTTCGCTCGGCGTTCGCGGGGTTGTCGGTTGTGGGTGCGCGGTGGTTCAGGCTGCGGGGCGGTACTCGTTGATGAGTCCGCCGCACGCGGTGCTGCGATTGATGTGTCGTGTCAGTTCGATGATGGTGGCGGGTTCGGTGTCGTTGGGGGCTTGCTGGTGGAGGCTGCGATGTGGGCGGTGCGAGTTGTAGTGAACGAGGTACTCATCGAGGAGGAGTCGGAGTTGGCGCTGGTTCCAGATCAGGGTTCGGTCGAGGAGTTCGTGGCGGACCGAGCGGACCCAGCGTTCTGCGAACGCGTTCGCGTTGGGGGCTCCCGGTGGTGTGGGGATCACGCTGGCGCCGATGGTTGCGAACACGTTGTCGAAGGTGCGGGTGTATTGGCTGCCGCGGTCGCGGATGACGAAGCGGGTCTTGTGGGTCCAGTCGTGAAGGAGGTTGCGGGCGGCTTGGGCTGTCCATGGTCCGTCGGGGTTGGTGGTGATCCCGGCGAGATGGACTCTGCGGGTGTCGATCTCGATGAAGAAGATCACGTAGTAGCGGCGCAGGGTGACGGTGTCGACGGTGAAGAAGTCCGTTGCGATCATGGCTTTGGCCTGAGACGCGATGAACTGCGACCAGGACGGTCCGGTGCGGTTTGGTGTCGGGTCGCGTCCTTTGCCGCGAAGGATCTTCCACACCGTCGAGGCGGCGATGCGATGTCCGAGACGGAGTAGTTCGCCGTGGATACGCCGGTATCCCCAGGTCGGGTTCTCGGCGTCGAGGCGCAGCACGAGACCTTTGAGCTCGGCGGGCGTGGTCGGACGACCGGCTCGAGGTGTGTTGTGTGGGTAGGTGCATCGTCGTGCGACGAGGCGTCGGTGCCAGCCGATCACCGTTTCGGGCTTGACGATCAGGAGGATCCTGTCGAGCCGTCGGCGGTCGAAGGCCTTGGCAACAACGGCGAGAACGGCACGATCCGCTGGTGTGAACCTGGGTCGGTTGATCTGGCGTTGCAGCACGCGGATCTGGTGACGGAGAGCGAGGATCTCAGCGACGCGGTCATCACCGGAGACCAGCAGCAGGCCGGCACGGTCGAATGCGAGCCGGATCAGCCACGAGATGAGCTCTCTCATCTGCTGTTTCATCCGCCGAAGGGTAGAGACCGAAAACCGTCTCCCACCTGCTACGACGCATTCTCGGCACCCACGCCCTCAGAGGCCACGCGCCAGCAATCGGCCCCCACAGGACCTAGATCGGCTGGATCTGGACCGGTTCCGGTGCGTGTGCTGCGAGTGCTGCGATGTCGTTGGGGTCGGAGGTGATGATGGTGCCGCCTGCTGCTACTGCTACGACGTGAGCGTCGACG
>JAAETH010000597.1 GCA_024228575.1 Actinomycetes bacterium | reverse complement strand
ACGAAGGCGACCGTTGTCTCGGCCTGGTTGGACAGTGAGGAGCCCTGGATTGCCCCTCCGAAGGCACCGAGGATCCAACCGATCCCCGCCCCGCTCAATGCTCCCCGAACCAGATCCGTCTTGCGGAGGTAGGCGAGGCCAACCCCGACGGCGATGCCGACCACGGTCCAAACGATCAGCGGGGTGCTGCGCATGGCCAGTTCGTAGCGGGTCTTGAGAGCGAAGGAGAGCACGAGACCGATTGCGACTCCGGCCCCGATCGAGAGAGCGAGCCGTTGGGGACGCTCTTCGAGACGCGACAGGCCGACGCTCACCGCGGCTCCCACCGCTGCTCCGACCAGAGGCCAGAACAGATGCCCGACAAGGGCGTTACCGATCCCGTCGGTGAACACCCCGGGCTCATCCCCATTGAACAACGAGCCGGGTCTCGTCACGAGTCCGGTCAGCAACCGGTTGCCGTCCAGCACAGCCATGAAGGTCCCACCGATGATGGCCCCGATGTAGGCACTGAACCGAGTGAAGTTCGCTCTGGCCTGGTTGAAGACCAGGTTGGCCCCAACCCACAAGGTGGTGAAGGCACCGACCGCAATCACCACCCCCACCAATGTCGATAACAGTTTCGCCATACCCTCTTCCCCCTACCCGGAGACCCTACCTCAGTCTGTACCGCCCTGGAGACTAGCGAGGGCGCTGGCCATTGACCAGCGCCCTCGCTACTAATTACGTCATGGTGTCGACCCTGTTGGCCGACCGGATCACGACTATGGCCAGGAGGCGTCGATGGCCTCAGCGGCCGCAGCTGCGTCCTT
>JAAETH010000596.1 GCA_024228575.1 Actinomycetes bacterium | reverse complement strand
GAGCAAGGCTCGGGCCAACTGCTCTGAGTCCTGGCAGAGCTGGGAAAAGGTCCACTCTCGCCGTGAATCGGGATCGAGCCCTCTCGAGACGAGACCGATCTGATCCGGCGCTTTCTCCGCACTATTGCGTAGGACATCGCCCACGGTCGTGTCGAGGACTGGTTCGGTCGTGTCTGGAGGCACATGTGAGGTGTTCGGGATCATGACTGGCGGCCTCGTGTTCTGGTCTCAACGTGAGTAGCCAGACTGACCGCTGGCTTCTAGCTGATGACTCCTGACCAGGTTAGATATTCGGTCAGTCATCGTCAACCCCAGGTGAAGCTCAGGTCACGAGTGACGGATGATCGAAACAGCTCAACAGGCGACGGCCCAGGGTCTCGTCACCGGTGATCCGGACCGTGCCGGCGATGATGGCCTCGTCGAAGGTCTGCTTGGAGCACAACACCTCAGTCCAAGTCCGGCGTCCGATCTCGATGACGGCCTCGGCCTCTGCCCCGTCGTCGGGAACCGCAACACAATTGCGAATACGAACCCCAGCCGTCGTACCGTCTTCAAAATCCCAGCGCAGGCTGCCCACGACGCCGGATGCCCGCTCGGGGTCGATCATGACCCGCAGGGAACGGACGAAGAAGTCGGCCGGGTTCTGCTCGAGGTCGAAATCGGCCGGGCTGAAGCGGTGCTGACGAAAACGCGACAGGTCGAGCGTGCCTTCCAGCTCCATG
>JAAETH010000595.1 GCA_024228575.1 Actinomycetes bacterium | reverse complement strand
GTTGATCCGTCCTTCGGCCACCGGTCCACGCTACGTCGTTTCGGGGTCGCTCCGATAGGGTCGGGCCCTCATCGTGAGTTAGGGGAGTCGTGAGCCGCACGGAGGAGGCCCGTAGGGCCGACCAGAAGGCGAAGGCAGGGCAGTGAGCCGCACGGAGGAGGCCCGTAGGGCCGACCAGAAGGCGAAGGCAGGGCAGTGAGCCGCACGGAGCAGCCGAAGACGTTGGGGGAACTGAAGGCTTCGGGCTGGGAGTCGGTTCCGGTCAAGGAAGAGATGAGGCGCAACGCACTTCGCCTCATCTCTGCGGGCGAGCCCCTCTTCGAGGGTGTGCTCGGCTACGAGAACACCGTCTTGCCTCAGCTCGAGAATGCCATTCTGGCCGGGCACGATGTGATCTTTCTGGGCGAGAGGGGTCAGGCCAAGACACGTATGATCCGTTCTCTGACCAATCTGCTCGACGAATACTGTCCCATCGTCGCAGGGTCCGAGATCCTCGACGATCCGTGCAACCCTGTCTCGAAGTACGCCGGCGACCTGATTGCCGAGAACGGCGATGACACCCTCATCGACTGGATCCACCGAGACCACAGGTACGGCGAGAAGCTGGCGACCCCCGACACCTCGATCGCCGACCTGATCGGTGAGGTCGACCCCATCAAGGTTGCCGAGGGCCGCTATCTGTCGGACGAGCTGACCCTGCACTACGGCCTGGTTCCGCGCACCAATCGGGGCATCTTCGCCATCAACGAGTTGCCCGATCTCGCCGAGCGCATACAGGTCGGCCTGTTGAACGTCCTCGAGGAGCGCGACGTGCAGGTCAGGGGGTACAAGGTGCGCCTGCCCCTCGACGTGATGTTGGTGGCTTCGGCCAACCCGGAGGACTACACGAACCGTGGACGGCTCATCACCCCCCTGAAGGATCGCTTCGGAAGCCAGATTCGCACTCACTATCCGCTCGACATCAACATCGAGATGGACATCGCCTTGCAGGAGGCCCATTTCCCCGAGGCGACCCTTGCCGACGGCACCTCCATCACGGTCACGGTGCCCGAGGTGATGACCGAGATCGTCACCACCTTCAGCCATGTGGCCCGCACCAGCCCTCACGTCAACCAGCGTTCCGGTGTCTCGGTTCGTATGACCGTCAGCAATCTCGAGGTATTGGTGGCCAACGCCACCCGCCGAGCCCTGTCGCGCGGCGAGACCCATGTCGTCCCCCGTGTCAGCGACCTCGATGCTCTCGTCGCGTCGACCAGCGGCAAGATCGAGATCGAGTCGATGGACGACGGTCGCGAGTCGCTGATCATCGAGCAGATGCTTCGCCAGTCGATCCTCGAGGTGTTCCGAGGCCACTTCACCCCCGAGGAGCTGCGCTCGGTCGTCGAGGGGTTCGAGGAGGGCGTGGTCGTGCACACGGGTGACGACCTCGGGGTCGATCAGTACTCTGCGATGCTCGACTCGGTTCCGGCTCTCAAGGAGACGGTCACCGAGATAGCGGGTTCCGACGATCCCGGTGTTGTGGCCTGCGCCATCGAGTTGGTTCTCGAAGGTCTGCACTTGTCGAAGCGCCTCAACAAGGATGCCATCGGAGCCAGGGCCACCTACCGCGGCAGAGGCTGAGCCAGAGGTGGGAGGCTCTCAGACCACCGCGATTGCGATGATCTCCGACGTCAGTTCCTTATCGCCGAGGCTGCCGAGGAACTCACCCCCGAAGGCGAACACACCTCCGTCACCCGCTATCAACAGGTAGCCGGCACCGTAGGGGACCATGGCGTTGACGGGCGACACGGGAGTGACCCCGAGTCCGGGGAGCGAGCCGACGAATGGGGCGTCTCCGAAGGCGAACACACCTCCGTCACAACCGACGAGCCAGTACCCGTTCGGGCTCGAGGCGACCAGGCCCACGATGGGGCACTGGAGCGTCACGCCTGGAAGCACCTCTGGGATACTTCCTAGGAACCGGTCCGTGCCGAAGCTGAACACTCCGCCGTCGGTGCCGAGCATGCGGTATCCGTCTCCGACAGAGTTCACCTCGCCGGCGATGACGGCGCCAGCGAGGTCGAGGTTCGAAACGTCCCCGAGGTGAGGGACATCGCCGACCGAGACGACCCGGCCGGTGTCGCTGAAGATCCAGTAGCCCCGGTTGAGGGGGTCGATTCTCACATCGACGGGCACATCACCCTGTCCGAGGTCCCCGGCGTCGGGGGTGACGGTCGGTGCGTCGCCGAACGGGTGGACACTCCAGTCGGAGGCGACAACTATGTAGCCGTCGCCGGTTCCAGTCGTGTCTATCGCCGTCGCCCTGAGATGGTCCTCGAGCTGGGCGTCTCCTCTGTCCACCGCTCCGCCAAATGTGAACACCTCGCCGCTTTCGCCCAACAGGTAGTAGCCAGGCTCGGTGACGATCGGCTCGATCTCGATCCACGCATGCCGTCCGGTCGTCTTGTAGTTCACCTGGTCGCGATCGAGGCTCAGCAGCAAGCCACGTTCGATCACCTCGATGTCGTAGACGCCGACCTGAACGTTGGTGGTGGGATCCCAATCGAGCGGTTCGCCCGTGACCGGGTCGAGCGCGGCGAGCTGGTATCTGGCGCTGAATCCGTCACGATCCTCGTTCTTGAACGGGTTGCAGACCTCGGGCTTGTCCTCGAACGGATAGTCGGCCACATCGTCGCTGTGGATCGGTCCGAGCGCCTTCGTGTAGCAGAAGTGGCCCCCGACGTACACGGCCGAGTCTGAGACGCCGACCGAGATAGCCGAATCGAACATCGAGGTGACCCACAGATTCTGTTCGAGGCCCGGCCAGTCGGCGGTGGGAAAGGCGATCGTCTTGTCGCACTCGTAGTGACCCTTTTCGACGACGACGAAGAATGAGCCATCCGGTGAATACTCGACATCGCGGACTGTCAATGCCTCGCCATCGGCGCAGCGCAGTCGTGCATGTTTGTACCACTCGGTGTGCCATGCGCTCACAATGTCGGTGGTCAGATCGATCTGTGCGACGCCGGTGCGGGGGAGCCCAGCGACGTGGGTGTCTGAGTGGATGACCAGCAACCTCGTACCGTCGGGGTGCAGGTCGAGCGCCCGCACAGAGCTGGCTCCCTCCCATCCGATGCCGCCGGTGACGTCGTTCCTGAATGGGTCGAGATCGCCCGTGGTTGAATCGAGCGCGGCGAGGTGGCTTCTGGGCTGGCCGTCGACCTCGACGAAGCTGCCGCCTATGTAGAGCCGATCGCCGTCGTCGACCAAGGCGTGAACCTTGGCCTCGACGTCTGCGTCAAAGGCTTCGACGACCTCACCCCGGCGATCGAGTTTGGCGACGCGGTGGCGGGTGACACCGTCGATGAGGGTGAACCTGCCCCCCAGGAAGAGGCTGTTGCCATCGTCGGAGACACCGAGTGAGATGACTTCCTTGTTCACGATCGGATCGAACCAATCGATGAACTCTCCGGTGTTGATGTTGTAGGCCATCACCCTTTCGCGACCGACAACCGATTCGTCCTGGAGTTGGACCGCGGAGAACTCACCGGCCACCACGACCATGTCGTGGAAGACGACGCTGGCGTTCACGACCCCGTCCAGGACCACGGGGAGGTCGAGTCGGGGTTTTTCAGGGACTACCTGTCCATGGTCGCCGGGTGCGTTGGCTCGGGCCGTGCCGACCAGCGATCCAATAAGACCGATGATCGCGAGGGCCGCAACGGTGATCGCTAGCTGGCGTGAGCGCGACGGGGCCTGGTTCATGAATCTCCATCGGTTGCCATTGTGCGACGATGAGTCTTTTCGGGTCGGTCAATTTCGCAGGTCCGTGGTTGGCCGCTGGATCGCTTCTCAGACAACATCGCGGCCGGACTGCCGGGGCAGGCGGGACCCACGTGGACAGCACCATCGACGCGACCCGTTGTCTGGCGTTGGTGGTGGCCGGTCCCGGTTGACCGGGCAGTCTCACCTGCTCCTACTCGGGCTGGCCTGCGTGAGCGCCGTGGCTCGTTGGTCGACACGAAGGTGCGCTGGGACATGGTCGCCGGATTCAGGCTGGGATGAATCGGTGGCTTGGCATCTTTGGCCCGGACCTCGAGGGGGTGTGATCTCGATCGATGCCCGTCTGATGCGGCACTCCTGGGCCCGGTGCTAGAGGTCAGCGATGAGGAACCCGATGCCGGTGGCGATCACCGTTCCTTGCTCGCTGTCGGCCAGGGCAACCGCCGCGATCGTGTACGACACGAGCAAACCTTCGTCAGGGTCCCAAACCTTGACGGTCTCGTCGGAGCTGGCGGTGGCGATACGCCCGTCGTCTAGCGCTGCCACCGAATACACCGGGTCGGTGTGGCCGGTGAGGGTGGTGGGATTGTCGGGGTCGGTGAGATCCCAAACCTTGACGGTCCCATCCCAGCTGGCGCTGGCGATACGCCCGTCATCTAGCGCGGCCACCGACAACACCGTGTCGGTGTGACCGGTGAGGGTGGTGGGATTGTCGGGGTCGGTGAGATCCCAAACCTTGACGGTCTCGTCGGAGCTGGCGCTGGCGATACGCCCGTCATCTAGCGCGGCCACCGACAACACCCGGTCGGTGTGGCCGGTGAGGGTGGTGGGATTGTCGGGGTCGGTGAGATCCCAAACCTTGACGGTCTCGTCGTAGCTGGCGCTGGCGATACGCCCGTCGTCTAGCGCGGCCACCGAATACACCGGGCCGGTGAGGGTGGTGGGATTGTCGGGGTCGCCAAGGTCCCAAACCTTGACGGTCCCATCGGAGCTGGCGCTGGCGATACGCCCGTCGTCTAGCGCGGCCACCGACAACACCGGGCCGGTGTGGCCGGTGAGGGTGGCCTCAAGACCCGAACTGGCGACGGGGATGGCAAATGACACCCGCGCTATCAGATCCGAATCGACACCCGCTGCGGCAAGATCGACCGACGGAATCGCAGCCGTGGCGGGAGTTGTCGTTTCGTTGTCCGTTGGGTTGAGTACGGCGATGATGACGACGGTCAAGGAGATGAGGCCGAGCAGGATCAAGCCGAGAACCAGCCTGCTGGGCCGAGTTGGGCGTTTCGCGGGTGCGGCGCCTGTGGGGTTTGGGCTGGGTGTGTGTTTGGGTTGCGGAGCTTGTGCGTGATCAGGTTTGGGTTTGCGGTGTCGAGGTGAGGGCCGTGGTTCTGGGTCGTGTTGATGTGCAACCGTCGCGGCTGTAGCCGCCTCGGGTCCCGCTGTTGCACCTCTGGTGGCAGCCTGGTCGGGGTGGATGACGGTTGGTGGCTCGGGTTCATCTGGCGGTGGTTTGGCTTCGGGTGGTGTCATAGCTCGCTTGATTTGGGTCGCCAAAGCGCTGGTGTTGGCTGGCCGGTTGGTCGGGTTCTTGTCGAGGCATCGTTCGATCAGCTCGAGAAGCGGGGTGGGGATGTCGGCGGTATTGGAGTTGCTGGTTGTGTGGTGGTGGGGTGCTTTGCCTTCGATCGCGGTTTGGAGGGTGGCGGCGAGGCTGTAGATGTCTGACTGGGGTGTGGGCGTGGAGCCTTGGAGCAGTTCGGGGGCGGTGTAGTGGAGGCTGCCTGCGATTGCGGTTGCCGAGGCGGTGGATGATGATTCGATGACGGCGGTGCTGAAGTCGCCGAGTTTGGGGCGGCCGTGGGCGGTGAACAAGATGTTGGCCGGTTTGATGTCGCGGTGGATGATGCCGGCTTCGTGAGCGTGGCCGACCGCTTCGGTGATGATGCTCACGACGTCCACAGCGTCGTTCCACGGCAGCGGTCCGGCGCTTCGTATGCGATCGGCGAAGGTGCCGCCGGGGCAGTATTCCATGGCTATCCACGGTGAGCCAGATGGGAGGGTGCCTGCGTCGAACACGGTGACGATTCCGGGATGGGAGGTCAGTTCGGCCAGGGTCTCTCGTTCGCGGCGGATGTGTCGTTCGGTGTCGGGGTCTACCCCGGCTGAGTGCATGATCTTGATGGCGACGTTGCGGTCGAGGCTTGTTTGGAGGGCGCGGTATACGACGCCGAAACCGCCGCGGCCGATCTCGACGGCGTCGATATATCCCGGAATCCCCAGATCGATAGTCATCGCACCTCCACAGCGGCTGTCTCGCGGACCGCAGCAGGAGCACGCCTCCCTGAACTATGGGGACGACTATCCACCTCGCGGCGATTCTCAGTGTCACAGATCGGCGTTAACGAACCCGTTGTCGGATGCGATCACTGTTCCGTGTTCGCTGTGGGACAGTGCGTGGGCGACGATGCTTCAGAACCAAGACAGGTGTCCACCGGAGTCCCATGCCTTGACGGTTCCATCTACGCCGGCGATCGCGACGCGCCCGATTTCCAACGCAAACACGGAGTTGACCGGGACGGTGTGTTGGGTGGGGGTTGCTGGACTCTCTGGGTCGGCCAGGTCCCAGATCTTCCGGTCCCGTTCTCGCTAGTGTCGCGCGGGTGGCGGGTCATGCGGCTGGGGTGGTTCGAGTTGCTGGCCACGGACTCGCGCAGTGGCCCGAAGTGGGCGTCTATCGGGGTTGTCGGCGAGGTAGTCGACAAGCGTGCGGATACTCCAGCGTGTGAAGGGCTGGTCGAGTTTCTCGGGAGGTGTTTTGGCCGTCTCGGTGATGAAGGCTTCATCTTCAGTCATGATCTGGCGGGGATGGTCACCCGCCCTCTGAGGGTCCAGTGGTCGGACCCCCAGGTCGCTGAACCGGTGGCTCATCTCGCGGACCCGGTCCTCGTCGCTGAGTACCAGCCGGGCGATCACCGGAATCATGTTGCCGCCAGCCGATGTGTGCACAACCAGAGCGCGTCGCCATTTCACGTATGGTTGTCGCTCTTGCCGCCACGGCGCTGCACGATCCGCTGGATCTGCTGGCCCTTTCATGGGTCAACCGACGGACCCGAACCGGTTCAGACGTCCCACCATCCAGACAGACCCCAACACCCAGGCGGTGGACGCGCCGACCAAACACGACCTCTCGGTCACAGCACTGGCCGAACCCTGATGTCGGAGTCTCAAGGGTCGCGAAGTAACCTCCCGGCTTGGGAGGGACAGCATGAGCATCCTCGGAGGCAGGCTCAACAGGAGGCGTGACCGCGATCGCGAAGGCGCCCGTTTTCGCTACTCGGCCTGGGATGGCACGCAGGTCGGTTTCGAGATGGATGCCGAAGCCCTGTTCGGCGAGCTCACCGACGACCTGCTCTATCACGGCGATCTGAACGCGGCCTTGCGCCGCTTGATGCAGCAAGGGATGACCGATGCCGACGGGAACGAACTCGTCGGTCTGCGCGAAATGCTCGAGCGGTTGCGCGAACAACGTGAGGAACGCCTCGAACGATTCGACCTCGGGGGCATCTACGACGACATCAAGGACGAGCTCGACGACATTGTGGAGGACGAGCGCGACGCCATCGCGGATCATCTCGACGACGCCAAGGCATCGGGCGATAATCGCCTCTCCGAGATCGCCGAACGGTCGATGCAGGACAAGAACCTTCAGCTCGACCTGATGCCTCCCGACCTGGCCGGCAAGGTCTCGAGCCTCAGCAACTACGAGTTCGTGTCGCCAGAGGCCCGCGAACGATTCGACGAGCTGACCGAGCAGCTGCGACAGGAGATTGCCGAGAGCTATTTCAATCAGATGGCCGGAGCGATGGAATCGGTCACGCCAGAAGACCTTCAGCGCATGAAGGACATGATGGCCGAGCTGAACCAGATGCTCGAGGCTCACCAGCGAGGCGAGGAGACCGACTTCGACGGCTTCATGGACAAGTACGGCGACTTCTTCCCCGAGAACCCGCAGTCGATCGAGGAACTGCTCGAGATCATGGCCCAGCGCATGGCGGCGATGCAGGCGATGATGAACTCGATGTCGCCAGAACAGCGTCAGCAGCTCCAGGAACTCATGGGCCAGTTGATGGACGACATGGATCTTCAATTCCAGGCCCAGCAGCTCGGCCAGAACCTCCAGCAGATGTTCCCCCAGATGGGCTGGGACAGCCGCCAGGAGTTCAGCGGCGACGAGCAGATGGGTATCGGCCAGGCGTCGTCGGTCATGCAGGAGCTGGGCGAGCTCGATTCCCTCCAGCAGCTGCTCGGACAGGCTTCAACGCCAGGCGCACTCGCCGACATCGATTTCGATCGTGTTTCCGAGCTGCTCGACAAGGAGAGTGCGGAGAGTCTTCAGCGCATGGCCCAGATGGCCCGCATGCTCGAAGAATCAGGCCTCGTTGAGAACAAGGATGGCCGTCTGGAGCTGACGCCAAGAGCGATTCGCAAGATCGGATCGAACGCCCTCGCCGAGCTGTTCCACAAGCTGACCAGCGACAAGCTCGGAAAACACAAGATCGACAAGGTCGGCATAGGACACGAGCGTGCCTACACGACCAAGGAGTACGAGTTCGGCGACCCGTTCAACCTGAACATCGAGCAGACCGTCAGGAATGCGATTCGCCGCACCGGTGGTGGAACTCCGGTGCAGCTGTCGCCCGAGGACTTCGAGATCGAGCGGACCGAGATGACCACCAGCGCCAGCACGGTGCTGATGCTCGACCTCAGCCTCTCGATGCCCATGCGCGACAACTTCCTTCCCGCCAAGAAGGTCACCATGGCGCTGCACTCGCTCATCACCAGCCAGTACCCGCGTGACTACATGGGCATCGTCGGCTTCGCCGAGTCTGCTCGAGAGTTGACGGCCGGCGAATTGCCGGAGGTCTCGTGGGACTTCGCCTATGGAACCAACATGCAACACGGCTTCATGATCGCCAGGCGTCTGCTGGCAGGCCAGAGCGGCACCAAACAGATCATCATGATCACCGACGGCGAGCCCACCGCCCACCTAATGGCCAATGGTGGTGTCTACTTCAACTATCCACCCGTCCAGGAGACCATCGACGCGACCATGAAGGAGGTCGTGCGGTGCACCAAGGACGGCATCCGGATCAACACCTTCATGCTCGACCCCGATGGCGGGCTTCGCCGGTTCATCGAGCAGCTCAGTGCCTACAACGGCGGCCGCGCCTTTTTCACGACACCCGACAACCTCGGCGACTACGTGCTCGTCGACTTCGTGGAACATCGTCGCAAACTCCTCCAGGGCCGCGCTCGCCTGTAGCGGGGAACGGCGCCTGCGTGGGTTTGATGCATCCTTTGATGGTGCGTTGATCTGCCGACTGGGGTGCCCAACAACTGTGTGGCCATCGATCTCGGTACTGTGGAGCAGCAATGTCAGGACATGCGTTATCCAATCTTGCAAAACGACCGACGTTTGTGGCCAGCGACCGCGCTCTGGCCCGATACTTCGCACGGCCGGTGCTTCGATTCATCGACACCGAGGTCGCCTCGGGCATCCTGCTTCTGATCGCAACAGCAGTTGCCCTCACATGGGCGAACATAGGCGACAGCTACAACGTTTTCTGGCACACCGAGATGCTTCTGGAGATCGGTTCCTGGGAAGCAGAGATGTCGCTCGCCCACTTCGTGAACGACGGTCTCATGGCGTTGTTCTTCTTTGTTGTCGGCCTCGAGATCAAACGCGAGCTGGTCGTTGGACGCCTCGCAGATCCACGGGTGGCAGCGCTGCCAGGCATCGCCGCACTCGGTGGAATGATCGTCCCTGCCGGCTTCTTCGCCCTAGCGAACCTCGGCGGCGACGGCATGGCCGGTTGGGGAATCCCGATGGCCACCGATATCGCTTTCGCCCTTGGTGTGGTCGCTCTGCTGGGCAGCCGGGTCTCGGCCGAGCTGAAGCTTTTCCTGTTGACGCTGGCCATCGTCGACGACATCGGCGCCATCGCTGTCATCGCGATCTTCTACAGCACTGGTCTGGATTTCGCCTGGCTCGCTCTGGCCGTGGCCGGTCTCGCCATGACGCGCGCCCTCACCATCGCCCGTGTCTGGGCGATGCCCGTCTACGTGTTGCTCGGCACCTTCATCTGGTACGCAACATGGCAATCGGGTGTGCACGCCACCATCGCCGGTGTGGCCCTTGGCCTGTTGACCCCGGCCCTTCCGCTTCTCAGCCGCGAAGAGGCTGAAGACGTCGCCGAGGACCTTCCCGATGATCCCTCGGCCGAAGAGATCCGCCAAGCGGCGTTCCTACTTCGCAACAACGTCGGCGTGTGCCAGTGGCTCGAGACCCATCTGCACCCCTTCACCAGCTTCCTGATCATCCCGATCTTCGCCCTTGCCAACGCCGGAATTGAAATCAGCGGCGATGCCCTCTCGAATGCAGCTTCGAGCAAGGTCACGATCGGCATCATCCTCGGCCTGGTTCTCGGCAAGCCGGTGGGCATCATGCTCTTCACCTGGCTGGCCACCCGCATGAACTTCGATCTACCGCCCGGCGTCCGGTGGGCCCAGTTCCTGGGGATGGGCCTTGCAGCCGGTATCGGCTTCACCGTGTCGATCTTCATCAGCGGCCTCGCCTACACCGGCGATGATGTCGTGCAACTCGTGCCGGAGGCCAAGATCGGCATTCTGGTGGCCTCGGCGATCGCTGCTGTCGGCGCTCTGATCGCGCTTCGCTCCACTCGCGATCCGGCCTAGCCGACGATTGGTTCGCGCGAATAGTTGAATCGACCACTCTGAACCACCTACGGTTCCCGGGTACCCCCGAGCGGGCGACCGCGCGCGCATAGGCGCTGCGTCGGCCTGCTCCGATCCCCAGAAGAGAAGGAAACACGTGTCTGCGGTTCCCTACCTAGCCCTGGTCGCGTCAGCCGCGGCGCTGGCGCTCGCCTACTACTTTGCCCAGGTGGTTCTTGCTGCCGATGAAGGCAACGATCTCATGAAGGAGATCGGCGAAGCCATCCGCGAAGGCGCAATGGCCTTCTTGCGACGCGAGTACCAGTGGGTGTCGGCCTTCGTCGCCGTCATGTTTGTTGTGCTCCTCGTGGTTCCGATCGATGGCCGCCCGGCCGCTTCGTTCGCCTACCTGATGGGCGCTGTGCTCAGCTCCATCGCCGGTTTCGTCGGCATGCGAATTGCCACGGCCGCGAACACACGCACCGCCAACGCCGCCCGCCAGGGAGCAGCCGAAGCCTTGCCGCTCGCCTTCAAGGGTGGCGCTGTCATGGGCTTCACCGTTGCTGGCCTGGCCTTGCTCGGCATCACCCTCAACTACCTGATGTGGGTCAAGTGGTTCGGTGTCGACGACGCATTCCAGGTGGTCGCAGCCTTTGGGCTCGGCGCCAGTTCGATCGCCCTGTTCGCTCGCATCGGTGGCGGCATCTTCACCAAGGCCGCCGATGTCGGTGGTGACCTGGTGGGCAAGGTCGAAGCCGGGATTCCCGAGGATGATCCTCGCAACCCGGCCACCATCGCCGACTCGGTCGGCGACAACGTCGGCGACGTCGCAGGCATGGGTGCAGACCTCTTCGAGTCATACGCCGGCGCCATCGTGGCTCCCATCGTCCTCATCTCATTGTTGGCGGGAGGAACCTTCATCTCCGGCACAGGCAAGATCCTCGATGCCGGCGACGCCGAAGCACTTCTCATGTACCCGATCCTCATCGGCGCACTCGGAATGATCGCTTCGATCATCGGCGCCCTGATGACCCGCGGCAAGGAGGGCCAGAGCCTCTCCACCCAACTGCACACCGGCCAGTACGTGGCCATGGGTCTCACCGTGGTGTTTTCCGTCATCGGAACACTCTTGCTGTTCAACGGTGCTGAGAACCCCGATGGTGGAGACCTGGTCGAGAAGCCCATCTGGCTTGCGATCACCATCATCGTCGGTCTGCTCGGCGGATGGGCCATCGGTTTCGTTTCCGAATACTTCACCTCAGAGCACTACAGGCCTGTCCAGTCGATCGCCGAGCAGGCCGAAACCGGTCCTGCCACCGTCACCATCGAGGGCATTGCCCAGGGCAAGCTCTCGACCCTTCCGTCGGTCAGCATCGTCGTGTTGATGATCGGCCTCTCCTACTGGATGGGTGGCGCCGCGTTCGGCGACGCCGGTAGCGAGATCGGCCTCTTTGGTGTTTCGCTTGCCGCCATCGGCATGCTCTCGGTCACCGGAGTGATCGTCGCAGTCGATGCGTACGGCCCCATTGCCGACAACGCCGGTGGCATTGCCGAGATGGCTCACCTTCCCCCAGAGGTTCGTGAAGTCACCGACAGCCTCGACGCTCTCGGCAACACCACTGCGGCCGTCGCCAAGGGCTTCGCAGTCGGCTCGGCCGCCGTCACCGCCCTGGCACTGTTCAAGTCGTTCAGCCTCACGGCCGGTTCCGAAGTGAACCTCGACATCAACGACACGGCTGTCACCATCGGCCTGTTCCTCGGGGCGATGACACCGTTCATCTTCGCTGCGCTCACCATGGCCTCGGTTGGTCGTGCGGCTCAGGCGATGATCGTCGAGGTCCGCCGCCAGTTCGCCGAGATTCCGGGTCTGCGCGAGGGCAAGGAGGGCGTCAAGCCCGACAGTCGTCGCTGCGTCGACATCTCGACACAGGCTGCCCTCAAGGAGATGGTCGCCCCCGGCCTTCTCGCCGTACTGGTTCCCCTGATCATCGGGTTCATCGACGTCAACGCGCTCGGCGGCTTCCTCGCCGGCGCCGTGGTCACCGGCTTCATGATCGCGATCTACATGGCCAACTCGGGTGGTGCCTGGGACAACGCCAAGAAGTACATCGAGGCCGGCGCCCACGGTGGCAAGGGCACCGATGCCCATTCTGCTGCTGTGGTCGGTGACACCATCGGTGACCCGTTCAAGGACACCTCCGGTCCGGCGATGAACATCCTCATCAAGGTCATGACCATCGTCAGCCTGGTGTTCGTCCCCGCCTTCATCTGATCAACACCTTCCAACGACCGGCCCCATCGTCGCCCTCGAGGTGGTGGTGGGGCCGGCCCGCGTTCGTTCTAGTCGACGGCCTCCTTGAACTCCTTCTGGGCCTGGCCGATCGAGCGGGCGAGCTTGGGTAGCTGCGCACCGCCGAACAAGACGAGCATGATCACGAAGACGATCATCAATTCGGTCGGTCCGAGGTTCATCTCGGCTCCTTCGGTGTTGTGGTGTCGTTGGAACCCGCCACTGGGGTATCAACGACATGGTGGCGATCCGACATGAAGGAAACGTGAGCGTCGGAGTTGCAGGCAACTCCTCAAGGAGTTCCGCCTTCGGCAGAACATCCCCGAGCGTCGGAGTTGCAGGCAACTCCTCAAGGAGTTCCGCCTTCGGCAGAACATCCCCGAGCGTCGGAGTTGCAGGCAACTCCACTAACCGACGAAGAACCTGTACCGTCGGCCAGCGTGATCAAACGCATCCCCGCACAGGTGGCCAGAGGTTTCGCGATGGGTGCCGCCGACGTCGTGCCTGGCGTCAGCGGTGGAACGGTCGCACTCTTGCTCGGTATCTATGACCGACTGATATCAAATATCAGAACAGGAGCGGGTGCTCTCGCCCATCTCGTGCGAGGCGACGTGAAGGGTGCCGTCACGCGGCTCGGCAAGGTCGAGTGGATGTTCCTGATTCCCCTGTTTGCTGGCATGGGCCTGGCGGTCGTGGTGCTGGTGTCGTGGATTCGTACCCAGGTCGAGCACCATCCGGTCGAGGTCTCTGCAGTGTTCTTCGGCTTCGTGGCCGCATCGGTGTTCGTTGCAGCCCGAGAGGTCGAACGGTGGGACCCTCCCAGGTTCGCGATCGCATGTGTCGTCGCCGTCGGGGCCTTCTTCGCTCTCGGACTGCGAACCGGTTCGATCGACGATCCGGGTCTGCATCTCGTCTTCGTCGCCGGTGCCATTGCGATATGTGCCATGATCCTGCCTGGAATTTCAGGCGCGTTCATCCTGCTGATGCTCGGCATGTACGACCCCATCACGGCTGCTGTCGACGAGCGCGAACTGGCGACCGTCGCCGTGTTCGGGGTCGGCGCCGTCGTGGGTCTCGCCAGCTTCTCGACCCTCCTGCACTGGCTGCTCGATCGACACCGCAGCACGATTATGGCGGCGCTCATCGGGCTGATGGCCGGCTCGCTGCGGGTGTTGTGGCCCTGGCCTGTCGGCGAGGGCGAAGGCACCCACGCTCTCGAGAACGTCGAGCTGGGGTCGCCCGTATCGGGTGAGATCGCCGGGGCAGCCATCGGGGCCGTGGTGGCCGCTCTCGTCGTAGTCATGTTGGGCGAACTGGGACGCCGTCACCAGGCCCACTGATCATGCCAGGTCGGCGATTCGGCTCAAGTCCTGTACGTTCCGGACGAGGAGAATCTCCGATGAGGCCCCATCTACTCATCCCGCACAACAAATAGTGACACCAAGAGAACCGTGAACAAACCGCTTGTAATAGTCGAGTCACCCACCAAGGCCAAGACGATCGCCGGCTTCCTCGGCGACGATTTCATCGTCGAGTCTTCGGTCGGACACATCCGCGACCTTCCTCGCAACGCCGCCGACGTGCCCGCGAGTCACAAGGGCGAGAAATGGGCCCGCTTGGGCGTGGACACCGACAACGATTTCAAACCGCTGTACGTCGTCACCGGCCGCGCCAAGGAACAGGTCCGTCACTTGAAGGCTCTGCTGAAGGATGCCGACGAGCTCTACCTCGCAACCGATGAGGACCGTGAAGGAGAGGCCATCGCATGGCATCTGCTCGAGGTGTTGAACCCACGGGTACCGGTCAAACGTATGGTCTTCCACGAGATCACCAAGAAGGCCATTCAGCAGGCCATCGACGAACCCCGCGACCTCGACCGGCGCCTCGTCGATGCCCAGGAAGCACGACGGATTCTCGACAGGCTCTACGGCTACGAGGTCTCACCGGTTCTCTGGAAGAAGGTCATGCCCCGGCTGAGCGCCGGGCGGGTTCAGAGCGTCGCCGTGCGCCTCATCGTCGAGCGCGAGCGCGAACGAATGGCGTTCGTCTCGGCCGGCTACTGGAGTTTGGCCGGCACTTTCGCCGATGACGCGACATCCTTCGGCGCCAGCCTGGCCAGCCTCGAGGGCAGACGTCTGGCGACGGGCAAGGACTTCAACGATCTCGGTATGTTGAAGTCCGACACTCACGTTCTGACCGAGGTCGAGGCCGACTCGCTGGCCACTGACCTGATCGACAACGAACTGGAGGTGACGTCTCGCGAGTCGCGACCGTACCGGCGACGTCCAGCGGCCCCGTTCATCACCTCGAGCCTTCAGCAGGAGGCCGGCCGCAAGCTCGGATTCTCCTCGTCTCGCACCATGCAAGCAGCTCAGCGTCTGTACGAGAACGGCTTCATCACCTATATGCGAACCGACAGCACCACGCTGTCCGCTGAGGCTCTCACGACGGCCCGGTCGCTCATCTCCGAGCGCTACGGAGCACAGAACCTCCCACCCGAGGCCCGGATCTACACCCGCAAGGTCAAGAACGCCCAGGAAGCTCACGAGGCCATCAGGCCATCGGGCGAGCAGTGGCGTCATCCCGACCAGGTCGCCGCCGAGGTGCAGGGTGACGCAGCCCGCGTCTATGACCTGATCTGGCGCCGTACGGTCGCGAGCCAGATGATCGATGCGACTGGCGAGACGATCACCATCAAGCTGGGTGGCGCCGCGTCCGATGGTCGCAACGTCGAGTTCTCGACCAGCGGAACCGTCATCACCAGTCCAGGGTTTCGCCTGGCCTACATCGAAGAGGCCGAGCCCGGCGGCGACGAGGCGGCCGAGCAGCAGCTGCCGCCGCTACAAGAAGGCGACAAGGTTTTTGCCCGCGAGCTCCAGGCGAAGGGTCACGAGACCACCCCCCCATCCCGGTACACAGAAGCGTCGCTCGTGAAGCGCCTCGAGGATCTCGGTGTGGGTCGTCCGTCGACCTATGCGTCGATCATCGAGACGATCCAGAACCGCGAGTACGTGTGGAAGAAGGGGAGCGCCCTCGTTCCATCCTTCACGGCGTTCGCCACCTCTGCTCTTCTCGAGAGTCACTTCGACGACCTGGTCGATTACGCGTTCACCGCACGTATGGAGGACGACCTCGACGAGATCGCCGGTGGCGGCAAGGAGGCGATCCCCTGGCTGGCCAACTTCTACTTCGGAGCATCGGGTCCCGACAACGACGGGTCCGATGGCTTGAAGAACATGGTCTCGGCCCGCTTGGGCGAAATCGATGCACGCGAGATCAACTCGATTCCGATCGGCCTCGACGCCGATGGTGTTCCGGTCGTGGCCAGGGTCGGCCGGTACGGGCCCTACATCTCGAGGGGTGACGACACTTGCAGCATCCCCGAAGATCTGGCACCTGATGAACTGACGATCGACAAGGCAATGGAGCTTCTGTCGGCTCCCTCCGACACACGTGTCCTGGGTCCAGATCCGGAGACGGGAATCGACGTGGTCGCCAAGCCCGGGCGTTTTGGCCCATACGTGACACTCGGCGAGCCAGGGGACGGCAAACCCAAGCCCAAGACGGCATCGCTTTTCGGCTCGATGGCCCTCGACACAGTTACCCTCGACGATGCGCTCAAGCTGCTGTCACTGCCTCGAATCGTTGGGACCGACCCGTCCGACGGCGAGGAGATCACAGCGCAGAACGGTCGGTACGGCCCCTATCTGAAGAAGGCAAGCGACAGTCGCAGTCTCGAGACCGAGGACCAGATCTTCAGCATCGGTCTCGAGGATTCGCTTGCCATCTTCGCCCAGCCCAAACGTCGGCGAGGTGCGGCGGCTCCAAAGCCTCCCCTGAAGGAGCTCGACGAGGACCCGGTCAGCGGCGCGAAGATTGTTGTGAAGGACGGCCGCTTCGGACCGTACGTCACCGACGGGGAAGTCAATGCTTCGCTGCGCAAGGACGACGACGTCGAGACCATCACGACCGAACGTGCAGCCGAGCTTCTGCAGATGCGACGCGAGCGTGGTCCGGTGAAGAAGAAGAAGGCCACCAAGAAGAAGAGTCCTGCGAAGAAGAAGGCAGTGAAGAAGAAGGCAGTGAAAAAGAAGGCGCCGGCCAAAAAGACGGCTACCTGAGGGTCGGGAGCGGATGAACCCAAGGGGTTCACTAACCTGTTGACCTGTGAACGAACCTGAGCCCGATTCTGCTCAGGCGCAAGAGCCGGGAATGGTTGCCGGAGCGTTTGCACGGCTGTTCGCTACGCCCGAGTTCTTTCGTCTGTGGTTGGCACAGGTCTTCAGCGCGTTCGGTGACTGGGTCGGTTTCCTGGCGATCATCGTCATAGCCGAACGTGTTGGTGGCGACACGGCCGGCTCGGCCATCGCCCTGGTGATGATCGCGAGAATCCTGCCCGGGTTCTTCCTGGCATCTGTCGGTGGCGTTATCGTCGATCGCTTCAACCGCAAACGCCTGCTCATCACGTGCGACATCGTCCGGGCCGCGGTATTTCTCTTCCTTCCGGTCATCGACACGGTGTGGGGGTTGGTTCTCGCCTCGTTGGTTCTCGAGTTGGCGACCTCACTGTGGGGCCCGGCCAAGGAGGCCATCGTCCCCAATGTTGTTCCGGCGCATCACCTGACGACAGCCAACTCGTTGTCGCTGATGGCGGCCTATGGAACCTTCCCGTTTGCGTCGGCCGCATTCGCCGGGCTGGATCGATTGTCCGACTGGCTCGTGACATCGGGGCGCCTGCGACTGCTCGATCTGAATCGCGAAGCTCTGGCTCTGTACGTCGACGCCGGCACATTCCTGGTGGCCGCCTGGCTGATAGCGACACTTCCCCTCGTTGCCCGCACGATCACCGAGCGGCGAGACTCGAGGAGGCGCATCGACTGGTCGTCTGGTGTGCGAGAGCTGAAGGAGGGTTGGAGGTTCATCGCCCTGAACCCAACCGTGCGGGCAGTCATGATCGCCCTCGGCACGGGGATGATCGGTGGTGGCATGCTCATCCCGCTCGGCTCGGTCTTCAACCACCAGGTACTGCGAGCCGACGACGATGGGTTCGGGGCCATCCTGACAGCGCTCGGTGTCGGAGTGGGTGTCGGCGTGGCGATCTTGTCGGCAATCCAGACAAAGGTCGACAAGAGACGCTCCTTCGTGTTCGTCGTCATGGCAGCGGGCATCACCTTGCTCCTCGCCGTCTCGGTGTCGACCATCCAGCTGACCTTGCTCGGCGTGTTCGGGTTGGGTCTCAACGCCGGCGCCGTCTATGTGCTCGGATTCACGCTGCTGCACGAGTCTGTGGCAGACGATCTTCGCGGACGGGTGTTCAGTGCCCTGTACACCCTCGTCCGATTCTGCTTGCTTGTCGCCATCGGGATCGGTGGGTTCCTCAGTGAGGCCCTCGACTGGGTGTTCGAGAGGCTCTTCGATTCTCGCGTCGAAATCGGCCCGATCGGCATCGACGTAGTAGGGGTCAGGGGTGCACTGTGGTTGGCCGGCCTGCTCATCATCGGAGCTGGGATTCTGGCAGCTTGGTCGTTGCGCGGTCACGAGCCGTTGGCCGATGATGTCGATCCAGAGGTGACATGAACGACACGACAACACAATCGATGATTGACATCCTCGGCCAGCCCGAGGCGAGCCGCCGTTTGACTGCAGCCCTGGCTCAGCCCGTGCCCGCATACTTGTTCGTCGGGCCGATGGGGGCGGGGAAACGCCAGGCGGCCGCCAGATTCGCCGGTGAACTGCTCGCCCGAGCCGATCCCGACGGGGCGCAACGGCACCGTCGCCTGGCAGCGGTGGAGAACCATCCAGACCTGTTGGTCTTCGAGCGTGCTGGTCAGACGATCACCGCCGAACAGGCACGCGAGGTGGTACGGGTCAGCGCAACCAGCCCCATGGACACACCTCTGAAGGTGATCGTATTGGTCGACTTTCATCTCGTCGGAGACCAGACGGCGATGGTTCTCAAAGCGATCGAAGAGCCACCACCGACCACCCGATTTGTCATCCTGGCCAACGAGATCGCTCCCGAGCTGGTCACCATCGCGTCGCGCTGTGTGCAGATTCCGTTCAACCCGATTTCGCGCGATGTCGTCATCGCCGACCTTGTCGAGTCTGGAGTTCCTTTCGATGCGGCAGCTGCCTGCGCCGACGCTGCTGGGGGTGATCTCGGCAGGGCACGACTTCTCGCGGGCGACCCGGTTCTGGTCGAGCGGCTCGACAGCTGGGTCGAAGTGGCACGCACACTCGATGGCAGCGGGCACAAGGTCGCGGTAGGGGTCGACGAGTTGCTCGGGCGCGTCGACGATGCCGCGGCGCCGCTGAAGGAACGCCACGAAGCCGAGCTGGCCGAGCTGACCGCGCGGGTCGAGGCGATCGGCGAGCGGGGGTCGGGACGAAAAGATCTCGAAGCCCGCCACAAACGCGAGCTGCGACGCCACCGCACCGACGAGTTCAGGGCCGGTTTGGCGGTGGTTGGCCGGTTCTACCGAGACGAGTTCGCTGGCGGTCGCATCGGGCTGGAGGAGATGACGGCCGCGGGTTCACGTATCGTCGATGCAGCCCGGGCTCTATCGCGCAATCCGAACGAGAAGTTGCTGTTGCAGGATCTCTTCTGTCACCTGCCCCAACGGAGCTGAACACCGCGTCTCGCAGGAGCGTGAAGGCCCAAGGTGTGAGCGACGAGCCCGAGGTGGGGATCGAACCCACGGCCTGCTCTTTACGAGAGAGCTGCTCTGCCACTGAGCTACTCGGGCAAGGAGATGAAAGGCTACCGTCGTTTTGTCTCGGCGTGGACCGTTTTGTTCGGTCGAATCTGGTCTTGGGCGCTGATCGATCTTCCATGGAGTGGTCTAGGGTGCTCACGTGGCCGACCAGGAAACGTTCGTCGAAGACGCGATGGAATTCATGGACGGCCTCTATTCGGCTGCGTTGCGAATGACGCGCAATGCCGCCGATGCCGAGGACCTCGTTCAGGAGACCTATCTGAAGGCCTACCGTGCCTATGGTTCGTTCTCCGAGGGCACCAATTTGAGGGCCTGGCTCTATCGGATCTTGACGAACACCTACATCAACAGATATCGGGCCAAACAACGCCGGCCCCAAGAGTCCGATCTCGACGAGATCGAGGACTTCTACCTCTATCACAGGGTCAACGACCTCGAGAAGGTCGTCGGACGTTCTGCCGAGGACGAACTGTTCGACTGGTTCACCGACGATCAGGTCGTGGCGGCTATGGAGAACCTTCCCGAGAATTTCCGGATGGCGGTCTACCTGGCAGATGTCGAGGGTTTTTCGTACAAGGAGATCGCCGAGATAACCGGCGTTCCCATCGGAACGGTCATGAGCAGGCTGCATCGGGGAAGAAAGGCGCTGCACAAGGCGTTGTACGACTATGCCGCCGGCCTTGGCCTAGTCGAGGCGCACTGACGATGACGTCTGGACCCTTCATGGACGATTCGAACCCCTTGTCGAGAGAAGCCTCCGACTGCGAACGTGCCCTCGATCGCCTCTATCGTTTTCTCGACGACTATCTCGACGAGTCCCGCAAGGCTGCGATCAAGTCCCACCTCGACTCCTGTGGTCACTGCCTCGAAGCGTTCTCCTTTGAAGCCGAGCTGAGGATGGTCATCGCTCGACGGGCGGTCACACCTGTTCCCGAAGACCTGCGCAACCGTATTGCCGAACAGCTGCGTCAGGTCGATCTGTAGCGCAGATCCTCGGTTCCTCGGGTGAAACTGGCCGGACCGTTGTTCTCTCCGGGCCACCGACGACCTACGATGTTCTCCATGATGTCCGCCGCTCAGGAACGGCATTCCTCGATCGCCCCACTGTCGACCGCTGGTGCGGTGCTGCTCGTGCTCGGTTTGGTCCCTGGCCACACCGTGCGCGTCATGGGCCCGCGCTGCCCAGGTAGCTGACGTCCGCGTGGACCAAGCAATCGATTGGGAGTTAGCGGCTCGAGTTGCACAGCGTGCCGCCGGTATCGAACCGTTGGCTCAGTCGTATCTCTACGACTCGTTGCACGACGACTTCGCGTCGGCCACCGTGTTGGCCGAGGAGCTCGTAGCAGCCGAGACCGGCCTCCGATCTCTCGACGGTCCCGCCAGGGCCCGGGTCATCGGTCGCAGCGAATGGATCGACGCCAACATCAAGTCATTCCGGCGCTTGCTGCGGCCGCTGACCGACAAGCTGACCGAGAAGACCGAAGGTGGCCCGATGGCCACTATCTCGAGCAAGGTCGCCGCCGTTGAACTCGGGTCGGTGCTCGGCTGGATGTCCAGAAGGGTTCTCGGCCAGTACGACCTGTTGCTCGCCGAAGACGAGGATCCCCATGACCAGGATCTCGTCTACTACGTCGGGCCGAACGTTCTCGCGATCGAGAAACGCTACGCCTTCGTGCCCGAGGAGTTTCGCCTCTGGTTGGCGACCCACGAGCTGACACACAGGGCCCAGTTCACTGGTGTCCCTTGGATGCGCGAACATTTCATCGGCCTGGTCGAGCGGACCCTCGACAATGTCGATCCCGACCCGGATCGCATCATGAGTGGGTTGAAGCGACTGTTCGACGAGCGTCGCAGGGGTGAGACCACAGCACTCGACAGTGGTCTTGCGCTGCTGTTTGCGTCCGACGAGCAACGCCAGGTACTCGACGAGGTCTCAGGGCTGATGAGCCTGCTCGAAGGTCATGGCGACACGACCATGAACCGAGCGGCCCGCGACCACGTGCCTAGCGTCGACCGGTTCGCGAAGGTCATGCAACAGCGGCGGTCCCAGTCCAAGGGGCTGGCTCGGATCATGCAGAAGCTCATCGGCATCGATGCCAAGCTCGCCCAGTACGAACAAGGTGAGAGGTTCATCGAACACATCGAAGCCGAGCGTGGCGACCGAGCGGTCGATGTCATCTGGTCCGATGTTTCACTCCTGCCGTCGATGGACGAGATCAAGGAGCCATCCCAATGGCTGCTGAGGGTGCCGACACAGACCTGAGTGCCGACCTGTTCGACGCCGAGAGTCGGGTCTGGGTCGAATCGTTGCTCGCCAGGTGCACGTTTCCGAACGGCACTTCACCCTTGCGGTGCGCTGTTTCGGGCGGGGCCGACTCGGTAGCAATGTTGGTTCTGGCCATGCTGGCGGGGCATTCGGTTGTTGTGGTCCATGTCGATCATGGCATCCAAGAGACGTCCTCGGCCGATGCGCTGCTGGTAGGTGCCCTGGCCGAACGCCTGGGCGTGCCTTTCGAATTGCACACCGTCTCGGTGACCGACGGACCGAATCTCGAGGCCAGGGCCAGGAAGGCCCGCTACCTGGCCCTGGGGCCCGACTCCGTTGTCGCTCACACGGCCGACGACAGGGCCGAATGGGTACTGATCGCCCTCATGCGAGGATCGGGGATGGACGGCATTGCTGCGATGCATCCCGCCAGGCGGCCCGTGCTGGGGTTGCGCCGCGGAGAGACGCGCGACCTGTGCAGGCTGCTCGACCTCGAAACCGTCGACGATCCTCACAACCACGACGACAGGTTCGTAAGGATCCGTGTCCGTCGCGAGCTCCTGCCGTTGATGGGCGACATCGCTGGGCGAGATGTCGCTCCCTTGCTGGACCGCCTGGCTTCGATCGTGTCCGACGAGATCGACCTGCTCGACGGGTTGGCCGCCGATCTCGACCCAACCGATGCGCGGGCGCTTGCTGCCGCGCCGGTCGGTCTGGCCCGACGGGCGGTCAGGGCGTGGTTGAGGGCGGACCACCCGCTCGACCTCGCCTCGACCGACAGGGTTCTCGATGTTGCCGCCGGACGTTCATTGGCCACCGAGATAGTCGGCGGCCGAAGGGTTTGGCGAAGCGGGCAGCGTCTCCACGTCGGCGGTCCGATCAGCGCTGCTAGCGTCCCGTGACGTGACCACCGGGCCAAACATGCATGCTGTTGGCGATGTCGTCGTCGATTCCGAGACCCTGCACTCTCGAGTAGCCGACCTCGCTGGCGAAATCGCGCGCGACTACCAGGGAAAGGACCCCTTGTTCGTGGGTGTGTTGAAGGGCGCCTACATGTTCCTGTCCGACCTGGTGAGAGCGATTGACATCCCGACCGAAGTCGACTTCATCGCCGTGTCGTCCTATGGTGCCGCGACCGCTTCGTCGGGCGTGGTTCGTCTGCTGAAGGACCTCGATCACGAGATCGAGGGACGCCATGTCATCGTGGTCGAGGACATCATCGACTCGGGACTGACGCTGAAGTACCTGCTCGAATTGCTCGAGGCCCGCGACCCGGCGAGCGTCGAAGCGTGCTGCCTTCTGGCACGTGAACGCCATCAAAGGGGCCTGGTGAAGTACCTGGGCTTCGAGATTCCCGAGGGGTGGGTTGTCGGCTACGGCCTCGACGTCGGTGGTTGGCACCGTGACTACGACGAGATTCGTTGGTACAACGCCGACGTGTGACTTTTTTGGGCGTTTCCGCTGAGGCGCTACGGCCCAACGTCGACTAGTGTCACTTCGGTTCGCCGTGGCGTGGGGAGTGACCGTTCGATGAAGGGCAAGTGGGCCGAAGGCATCCGGCCGCGCAACTTCGCCTGGGTCATCAAGGACCAGTTGGCCGTCTGTGAACGCCCCGGTGGATACGGTGACAGCCATCGGCGGGTGCGGCGCCAAGAAGAGATCATCTGGCTGCGCCAACAGGAATTCGACATCGTGGTGTCGCTGACGGCGGCTCCGCACAACCTCCACAACTATGACGAGTTGCGCCTTCCGTACTTGCACAGGCCGTTCCCGCCCCAAGACGACATCGCCGCCTCTCTCGACCGCCTGTTCAACGAGATGCAGACCATGCTCGATCAGCATCGAAGGATCATCATCCACCGCGACGAACTCGGCGATCATGTCAGCGGGCTCATCGCCGGGTTCCTCGTCTGGACCGAGATGGTTCCCGAAGTCCCCAAGGCGGTAGTTGTCACCGAAAGCATCTTTGGGCGCCAACTCGGACCACTCGCACGCAGGATTGTGTCGGAAGCTGAAAAACTGACTTCCCACTCGCCAGCGTCGTGATTATCCTCTGAATCTCTTGCAGAACGCCTACCGGACGGCGTCGCAGATGGACTCATGACATCGATTCCTTATCGCTACGACCGCGATCACTCGGTCGGCCAGATCGTCGAAGCCAATTCCGACCTCGAGCCCGGCACCGAGACCGACCAGGTTGTTTCGATAGCCGGTCGGCTCATGCTCAGGCGCGTGCAGGGCAAGCTGGCCTTCGGGACCCTCCAGGATTCGTCTGGGCGTGTTCAGCTCTTCGCTCCTTCCAAGACGACGCCGGACTTCGACCGCTTCTGCGCCTTGAACCTGGGCGACTGGATCGGTGTCAAAGGCATCATCATGGCAACGCGGCGTGGCGAGTTGTCCGTACGCGTCGACGAGTGGGTGGTGCTCGCCGAGACACAACGGCCGTTTCCCGACAAGTGGCACGGCATCAGCGACGTCGACACGCGCTATCGCCAGAGGTACGTCGATCTGTGGGTCACTCCCGAAGCCAGACGAACGTTCCTGTTGCGCAGCAAGGCCGTCTCTCTCACGCGACGATTTCTCGAGGATCGCGACTTCATCGAGGTCGAGACCCCGATGTTGCAACCCCTGCCCGGCGGTGCCCTGGCCAAACCCTTCGAGACCCACCACAACGCCCTCGACATCGACCTGTACCTACGGATCGCCCCCGAGCTGTACCTGAAACGACTCACCATCGGCGGGTTCGAGCGGGTCTTCGAGATCGGCAGGGTTTTTCGCAACGAGGGTGTGTCCACGCGACACAATCCCGAGTTCACGATGCTCGAGCTCTACCAGGCCTACGCCGATTTCGGCGACATCATGGAGCTGGTCGAGACCCTCGTCGAATATCTCGCCCGCGAACTGCTGGGAACAACCATCGTCGAGTTCGGCGGCCGCGAACTCGACCTCGCTGCTCCTTGGCGCCGAGCGACCCTCGACGAACTCATCGCCCAGCACACCGGCGAGCACGTCCATCTCGAGACGCCCATCGATGAACTCAGGACTCTGGCCGAGAGGGTCGGGGTCGATATCAAGGCGTCGTATGGGCCTGGCAAGCTGCTCCTCGAGATCTATGAGGCGGCCGTGGAGGCAAACGTCTGGGAGCCGACCTTTGTCACCGACTACCCGTCCGAGGTCTCTCCGCTGTCGCGCGAACACCGCGACCGACCCGGCTACACAGAACGATTCGAAGCGATCGTGGCCGGACGAGAACTCTGCAACGCGTTCAGCGAGTTGAACGACCCGACCGAACAGCGAAGCCGTTTCGAGGATCAGGCCGGACTCCGCGATGCAGGCGACGAAGAGGCGATGGTCGTCGACGAGGACTATCTGCGGGCGCTCGACTTCGGGCTGCCGCCTACCGGTGGACTGGGCATAGGCATCGACCGACTCGTCATGTTGCTTGCAGGTGTCGAATCGATCCGCGATGTTGTGCTGTTCCCCACGCTGCGTCCCGAAACGTTCTGACCCGATAGGTTTCCAACGTGGACTTCGAGCACCTGGCAAGCCTGCTCGCTGTCGACGAGCTCGTGGAGCGCATCGAGCGAGTCGAACAGCGGCTCTCCGAGGCCTTGCTCCTCGACGGGGTGGGTCTGGGACCGCCAGCCAGCCGCATGGCTCTGTCGGGTGGCAAGCGGCTGAGGCCTGTGATGGTCATCGCAGCGGCCCATATCTTCGATGTCTTCGACGATCGGGTCGTCTCGGGCGCAGCGGCCGTCGAGCTGGTCCAGGTCGGCTCCCTCGTCCACGACGATATCTTCGACAACGCCGCCACTCGCCGTGGTGTGCCCACCATCAATGCGACGGACGGCGACGAGCCTGCCATCCTCGCCGGCGACTACATCCTCGCGAGAGCCGGTGTTGAGGCCTCCAGGGTCTCTGCCGAGGCTGCCCGTGTACTTGCCGGCACCGTCATCGAATTGTGCATCGGTCAACATCAGGAGACCGTTCAGCTCGACGACAGACAGCGCACCATCGAGCAACACTTCTCGTCGATCGAAGCCAAGACGGCGGCCCTGTTCGATGTGTCGGCTCGGATGGGTGGTCTCGCCGCAGATGCGCCGGTCGAGCTCGTCGACGCAATCGGCACCTATGCCAGGGCGTTTGGGATGTCGTTCCAGATCGTCGACGACGTGCTCGACCTGGTAGCCGACCCGGCGCGCCTGGGTAAACCGGTCGGAAGTGACCTCAGAGCAGGCGTGTACACACTCCCCGTTCTTCATGCCATGTCGGGCGACCGAGGCGAGGAACTGTGTCGGATGCTCGATGGGCCGGTCGACAACGATGTGTCGGCCGTGGCGAGCCGAATTGTGGCGGAGTCCGGTGGTATAGAACAGGCCCTCGCAGCGGCGCTCGAGTTCGAGAGGACCGCCGTGTCGGCGCTCGACAGTTTCGATGACCACCCGACGGTCGCTGGGTTCCGCGAACTTCCCGAGCAGTATCGAATCTGGGCGCTGTCGACGCTCGGCGACAATCTTGCAGTAGGCCCCGCCGACACCTAGTCAGCCCGCCGAGCTTGGAGGGGTCAGTCAGCGGTCAACGAATCGAGCGCTGCGCCTATCGAGTCGAGTGCACCTCCGGCCAACAAGCCGAGATCGCTGCCGATCCCGCTGGCCTTGTCGAGGTGATCCCTGGCTATCGACAGCGCCTCGTCGAGGGGTTCCCCCAGTAGGCGGTTGTGTACAGCGTCGAGATCGTCGCCGGACTGTGCCGAGTCGATCAGGTCTGGGCCCGCGAGTGTGGCAGGCAGGGTCCAGAATCCGCGACGGAGATCGTCGAGGTTGTCGGCACCGGTCGACGGATCGCCGTGGGCGAGCCTGCGGACATCCTCGTGGATCGCCATCGCCATGCCGAGGTGGCGGCCGAAGCTGCCGAACCCGTCGGTGTCGTGTGTCCCCGTTACCAGCGCCCCGATGACGGCCGCTGTGTCGTGCAGCGAAGCATGCCTGATGTCGAGGGTGTCGAGACGTTCTGTCGGGGTGGGTCTGGCCTCGCCCGTTTGCTGCAGTTGCCGAGCCCTGCCCTCGCTTATCCAGCCGATTGTCTCCGCCAGGATCTGGGCGACGCGGGTTCCGTGGGTAGCCGCATACTCCGAGGCCCTTGCCATCAAGAAGTCGCCGGCGAGGATCGCTTGGAGATTTCCGGCGTCTGCGTTCACGGTCGGGTTGTCGCCGCGACGAAACACGTCGTCGATGACGTCGTCGTGGGTGACCGCTCCGATGTGTACTAGTTCGACCGCCACCGCAGCGTTGGTGAGCTCGTCCGGCAGGGGACTGATGGCCGAGTCTGGGTCGAAACCCAGCCCCGCGACAAGAGTGGTCGCCGCCCTCATCCGGTGAGTGTGTTGTGCCACGGCCTGGGTGGCGAGGCGGCTGAGATGAAGATCCTTGGCATCACATGCCTGTTCCAGAGCCTCTTCGAGCGAGGCGCGGTCGTGGTCTGGTGTCGGGCGCCATGAGAGAAGATCGATCTCCATCGCCGCCCAACGTATCCGGAACTGACCCACCTCGGCTATATCGGTGGACCTCATCTGCGCAGCGCAACTGCCGATGTGGTGTACATGGTGACCACGGACCCAGCATCGCGAGGGGAAGCCGTCACATGTGCCCGGTACACTCGGGTAACACATTCGAAGCGACACAACAGAACGGCATGGCTGCAACAGCGACAGCAGGTGTGCCAAGGACGGAGGGTCCGTGTTCGAACGGTTCACTGACAGGGCACGACGAGTGGTGGTGCTGGCCCAAGAAGAAGCGCGCCTGCTCAACCACAACTACATCGGCACAGAACACATCCTGCTCGGCCTCATCCACGAGGGCGAAGGGGTAGCCGCGAAGGCACTCGAGTCTCTCGGAATCTCGCTCGAGGCTGTGCGCAGTCAGGTAGAAGAGATCATAGGACAGGGCGGATCCTCACCTTCTGGCCACATCCCGTTCACCCCTCGCGCCAAGAAGGTCCTCGAGCTGTCGCTGCGCGAGGCTCTCCAGCTCGGTCACAACTACATCGGCACAGAACACATCCTGCTCGGCCTGATTCGTGAAGGCGAGGGTGTCGCTGCCCAGGTTCTCGTCAAGCTCGGAGCCGATCTGTCGCGCGTTCGCCAGCAGGTGATCCAGCTGTTGTCTGGCTACTCGGGCCCCGCAAGCTCTGGCCAGTCCGGCAAGGAGACTGCCGGTGCCTCCACGGGAAGCAACGCCGGCGATTCCGGTAGCCAGTCGGGCTCGGTCGTTCTCGACCAGTTCGGCGTCAACATGACTCAGCTCGCCCGTGAGAAGGCGCTCGATCCGGTCATCGGCAGGGCCCGCGAGACAGAACGTGTCATGCAGGTCCTGTCTCGTCGCACCAAGAACAACCCGGTGCTGGTCGGCGAACCCGGCGTCGGCAAGACGGCCATCGTCGAGGGTTTGGCCCAGCGCATCGTGTCGGGCGACATCCCCGAGACGTTGAAGAACAAACATCTCTACACCCTCGATCTCGGCGCTCTCGTGGCCGGTTCGCGCTACCGCGGCGATTTCGAGGAGCGTCTCAAGAAGGTCTTGAAAGAGATCAAAACCCGCGGCGACATCATCTTGTTCATCGACGAGCTTCACACCCTTGTGGGTGCCGGTGCCGCCGAAGGTGCTATCGATGCGGCCTCGATCCTCAAGCCGATGCTGGCTCGTGGCGAGTTGCAGACAATCGGTGCCACCACCCTCGACGAGTACCGCAAACACCTCGAGAAGGATGCTGCGCTCGAGCGCCGTTTCCAGCCGGTCAAGGTCGAAGAGCCATCGGTCGCCGACACCATCGAAATCCTGAAGGGTGTCCGCGATCGTTACGAGGCCCACCATCGCGTCACCATCACCGATCAGGCGCTCGTTGCAGCGGCGAACCTCGCCGACCGCTACATCTCCGATCGTCAGCTTCCCGACAAGGCCATCGACCTGGTCGACGAGGCGGGATCGCGGCTTCGTATCAAGCGAATGGAAACCCCACCCGACTACAAGGAGATCGAGAACAAGATCGCCGATGTCGTCGAGCGCAAGAAGCAGGCCGTCGAAGACCAGGACTTCGAGCTCGCCGGCTCACTTCGCGACGAAGAGAAGCAGCTCCTCGACCAGAAGTCCGAGCTGGAGACCCAGATCAAGGCCGAAGGTGTCGACCTCTTCGACGAGGTCGACGAGGAAGCGATCGCGGAGGTCTTGTCGATCTGGACCGGTATCCCGGTCTACAAGCTCACCGAAGAAGAGACCCAGAAGCTGTTGAAGATGGAGGATGTCCTCCACGAGCGGGTCATTGGCCAACAAGACGCCATCAAGGCTGTCAGCCAGGCAGTCCGGCGTACCCGTGCGGGTCTCAAGGACCCGAAGCGCCCTGGTGGCTCGTTCATCTTCCTCGGCCCATCTGGTGTCGGCAAGACCGAGCTTGCCAAGACCCTGTCCGAGTTCTTGTTCGGCGACGAAGATTCGCTGATCAGCCTCGACATGTCCGAGTACATGGAGAAGCACACCGTCAGCCGTCTGGTGGGTTCGCCCCCGGGCTACGTCGGCTACGACGAGGGCGGCCAGCTCACAGAGGCCGTTCGACGCAAGCCGTTCTCGGTGGTGCTGTTCGACGAGGTAGAGAAGGCTCACCCCGATGTCTTCAACACCCTGCTGCAGATCCTCGAGGAGGGGCGCCTGACCGATAGTCAGGGCCGTTCGGTCGACTTCCGCAACACGGTGCTCATCATGACCTCAAACCTGGGCACACGCGATCTCCGCAAGGTGAACGTTGGTTTCTCCAAGGTCGACGAAGCGGTCAGCTACGCCCGTATGAAGGAGAAGGTCGACGATGCTCTGAAGGAGCACTTCCGCCCCGAGTTCCTCAACCGAATCGACGAGACCATCGTGTTCCACGAGCTCTCGATCGAGGAGGTCACCCAGATTGTCGACCTGATGATCGCCCGCACGGCCAAGCAGCTCGAAGCTCAGGGTCTGGGTCTCGAGATCACCGATGCGGCGAAGTCGATGCTGGCTCGCAAGGGCTACGACCCGACTCTTGGTGCACGCCCACTTCGCCGGGCGATTCAACGCCTCGTCGAGGACGCTCTCTCCGAGCGCATCCTCTACAAGGAGTTCCACGCCGGCAACATCATCATCGTCGACGCTGACGAGGAGAACGACGAGATCGTCTTCAGCGCGATCGAAGGGTTCGAGCCTCCTCAGATCGAGATGGCCGACGCCGGCGCTGAGTGAGGTCGGCCGTCCTGGCGATACCGAGTCGCATCGTCCTGCTTCTGGTCGGGTCGATCTTGTTGACCGGGTGTCGGATCGACCTGATGCTCGAGGTGAACCTGACCGACGACGGCACGTCGTCGATCGTGTTCACGGCATTCGCGGACGACGAAGTCGTCGCCGATATCGACCTGGGCGACATCGACTTGACCGGTGTTGTCGATTCGGGGTGGGTTGTCACCGAACCCCACAACGTCGAAGGTGGTGCCGCCGCGCGGCTCAGACGTGATGGTGTTGTGCCCGAGCAGGTGGCGGCTCTGGTCGACGATCTCGATGGGGGCACCCTGTTCGAGGTCGCAGCTGTTGAGGTGGTTCCCTCGATCGCTCGCACCGACTATCGAGTCGAACTCGCTGCGGCCCCATCGATTCGAGTCGGCGACTTCAGCGATGACGAATTGGTCGGGCTCTTCGATGGGCAACCATTTGGTGAGATGACATCCGATCTCGAAACCCTGGCTGGGACAGATCTCGACGAGCTCGTGACCGTGACCGTGCGTGCTGTTGTCCCGACCTCAGATGCAGAGGTCGCGTCGGTGAGCCTCGCTTCAGGAGCTGTGGTCACGGCTGTGGCCGAGTCGACCTCGATCGATCAGCAGGTGCTCGATGCCAGGGACGAGGCCGGCGCTGCCCGTCGCGAATACGACCGGGCCTGGCGCTGGGTAGTCCTGTCGTGGGCGGCTGCCGCGGTTGTTGCCGCTGTCCTGGTGATGATCCGCCGTCGCAAACGCCCAACAGACCCCGCCCCGACCATCTGAACGAGGCCAGCCCGCGGCGAGGCGACTGTCACACCGTGTTGCGACACTGTCGTGATGGCTCATACCGACTCCTCATTCCTGTGTCAGTCCTGCGGGGTGTCCGCCCACAAGTGGGCCGGACAGTGTCCTGGCTGCGGCGAGTGGAACACCCTTGTCGAACGCGCGGGCTCCGGCCGTTCGGCAATGTCGGCGACTGCTTCGCCGGCTGTGGCTCTGGCCGATGTCGACGCTGCTCCCCAGCGGCTTGCCCCAACAGGTGTCGAGCAACTCGACGCGGTTCTCGGCGGGGGACTGGTGCCCGGATCGGTCACGTTGTTGGGTGGTGAACCGGGCATCGGCAAGTCGACACTGCTCGTGCAGGCTGCCGGTGCCATCGCTCGCGGCGACAAGGTCGTGCTCTACGTCTCGGCCGAGGAATCTGTCGCCCAGGTCCGCGAACGGGCCGGGAGGCTGCGCTCGGTGGCCGATGGTGTCTTCATCACCGATGCGGTCGATGTTCACAACATCATCGCCGAGATCGACAAGCTCCGGCCCGACGTGGTCATCGTCGATTCGATCCAGAGTGTCTACCAGCCTTCGCAACCGGGAACTTCGGGGTCGGTCACCCAGGTCCGCGAGGCTGCTCAAAGTCTCGTGAGAGTAGCCAGGGCTACTTCGACCTCAATCGTTCTTGTCGGGCACGTGACGAAGGAAGGAAACCTGGCGGGGCCCCGCGTGCTCGAGCACGTTGTCGACACCGTTCTGACCTTCGAAGGCGACCGGCACCACGCTCTGCGCTTCTTGAGGGCTGTCAAACACCGTTTCGGTTCAACCCGTGGGCTTGGTGTCTTCGAGATGGGTCCGACCGGTCTGGTGTCGGTGGACGATCCGAGCAGGTTGTTTCTGGCCGATCGCCGGCCGGGGGTGCCCGGTTCGATCGTCGCCCCTGTTATGGAGGGCAACAGGCCGCTGCTCGTCGAGGTGCAGGCACTGGTCGTCGAGACACCGCTCGCCTCGCCCCGGAGGGTCGTTCAGGGATTTGACCAACGACGCCTGTCGTTGCTGCTGGCCGTGCTCGAGCGTCGTTGCGGAATTGCGCTTGGCAAGGCCGATGTGTTTGTCTCCGTCGTTGGAGGTGCGAAGGTGTCGGAGCCCGGCGCCGACCTCCCAGTCGCTCTTGCAGTCGTGTCGGCGTTTCTCGATGAGGCCATCGATCCCGACATCATCGCGTGTGGTGAGGTCGGCCTCGGGGGTGAGGTTCGGCAGGTGACCGAGATAGATCGGCGCCTGGCGGAGGCAGCCCGCCTCGGGTTCTCGATGGTCATCGTTCCCTCGGGATCACCCGTGGCGCCGGGAGGCCTTCGCGTGCGTCGTGCAATCGGGGTCGAGGAGACTCTCGGACGACTCGGGTTCGGCGTCGACCGGGCTAGAGAGATCGCTGGGTGAGGGCTTCTCTGTTCGTGATGACGTAGGTTCGCTCGCGCTGGTTGAGCCACCCCAAACGGTTGAACGCAGAAAGGGCCTTGTTCACGCGTTCGCGGCTGGCTCCGACCATCTGGGATAGCTCTTCTTGAGTGACGGGGAGCTGGAACTCGTCGCGGTCACCCGACAACTCGAGGAGCTTCTTGGCCGTGCGGCCCGCGACGTCGAGGAACATGGTGTCGGCGAGGGCGTCGTCCATGATCCTCAGACGACCGGCGAGAAGTGCCACGGCGCCCCACAACAACTCGGGCCGTGCTGTGTAGATCTCTCTGAGAGGCTGATAGGGAACCTGGACGAGTACCGTCGCTTCGAGGGCCTTCACCTTGGCGCTGCGCGGGGCGTTGTCAAAAAGGGGCATCTCGCCAACCAGATCGCCACCCGTCAAAAGGGCCAGGACCGACTCTCTGCCATCGAAGGAGTCGCGCACGATCGCGAGGCGACCACTCTTGAGTACAAAGAGACAGTCGGCCTCGTCGTCCTCACAAAAGAGGGCCTCGCCCCTTCGAAGGTCAACTTCCGAGGAATGGGCGAGAAGCCCGTCGAGTTCGGGGTCGGTCAGAGCCGACAACATGTCGACCGACCGTAGGAGTTGGAGAGAGTCCATCGCTTTCATGGTAATGGTGCGAGGCGTCACCACCCCCGTTCCGATCGCACGTTTCGTGTCAGGAATCGCTCGAATGTGCCGATGGATGAGAGAACGTCGAGAACGCAGAGATGGGAGCGGTGGTGTTCGTCGAGACAATTCGGCTGCTGATCGTGCTGCTCCTAACCGCCGCCGGTCACGAGGTTGCAATCATGGGGGCCGAGGGTGAAGTGGCCCCGTTTGTCGGCGCCACGCTCGGAGCGGGCAGTGGTTATGTCATAGGCGGGACCCTGGGCCGTCGTGTGTCGCGCTCGGTCGATCGCATGGAGCACATGAAACTTCCCTGGTCTCCGCCAGAGCTCTTGTCGGGTGGGGTGTTCGCCGCGATCGGCGGCTTGCTCGGCCTTGTCGCCGGAGCGGGAGCGGTCGTTGGGCTGGGTTGGCGATTTGGTGGCCCCATCGCTGCCGTGACCAGCTGGTTGGCCATGGCGATGGGTGGTCGGATCGGCCTTCGGGCAAGTGCCGAATTCTGGTCGCTGATCGGGCTTTCGCCCATCGGCTTGTCCTCCTCGCGGCGCCTGGGCGAATCGACGGTGGGTGATGCCCTCCTGCTCGATTCCAGCGCTGTTCTGGACGGGCGGATGTTGGAGATCGTTCGATCGGGCTTCATCAGGGGAACCCTCTTGGTGCCGCGGTTTGTGCTCGACGAGATCCAGGCGATCGCCGACGCCCAAGATCCCGCCAGGCGACGTCGTGGCCGAAGGGCGCTCGAGCTTCTCGATGTACTCGACAATGAAACGTCGGTTTCGCTGCGTGTCATCGATGATGAGGTCCCCGAGGTCACACATGTCGACGCGAAGCTCGTCACGCTCGGCCGCCGGCTCGATGTCAGGCTCATCACCAACGACCAGCCCCTGGCGAGGGTGGCCGAGTTGCAGGGTGTGTCTTGCCTGTTCTTGTCTCGATTGGCCGCCGGCCTTCGCGACGAAACAGTCCCCGGTGAAGTGATCAGCGTCGAGCTGATCCGTGAGGGGTCGGAATCGGGTCAGGGTGTTGGCTTCAGGGAGGACGGCTCCATGGTCGTCGTCACGGACGCTGCCGTCCTCCTGGGATCGAGGGTTGACGTGCGGGTGAGTCACTCAGTGCCTACGGCGAAGGGGACCATGCACTTCGGGACGTTGGCCTTGCACGAAAGTTCTCTGGAGCCCACCCGCTCGACCTGACACCCTTGTGGGATGACCCATCAACGCGGCGGGTGTGCCGTCTGGACGATTGTTGTTGCAGCAGGTGCCAGCACCCGCTTCGGACGCCCCAAGTTGCTCGAGTCGATCGATGGCAAGACCGTGGTCGAACACGCCGTCGCCACTGCCAGGGCATCGTGTGAGGAAGTGGTTGTGGTCACGTCCGACGATCGGATCGCCGGGCTGTGCCGCGAAGCCGTCGTCGTGGCGGGCGGAGCGACCCGGAGCGCGTCGGTTCGCTGCGGCCTCGCCGCCGTCCCCGACGAAGTCGAGTTCGTTCTGGTCCACGATGCGGCCAGGCCCGGCGCTGACGTCAGCGTGTTCGCTCGGGTGATCGAGGCCCTCCGCGCAGGCGCCGATTCGGTGGTGCCGGGCCTGGCCGTCGCCGACACCATCAAGGAGGTGTCGGGCGATGTCGTCGTGGGAACACCTGACAGGTCGGTCCTGGTCGCAGTCCAGACCCCCCAAGGTTTTAGAGCCGACTTGTTGCGTCGGGCACACCTCGATGGTGGTGACGCCACCGACGATGCAGCGCTGATCGAGTTGGCGGGCGGAACCGTGAAGGTCGTCGAAGGTTCACTCAGAGCTGCAAAGATCACAACCGAACACGACCTCGTCGTCGCACGCGCCGCGTGGTGACCACCCCGAACTCGAGGAAGACGATGAATCTGCGAATTGGGCACGGATACGACATCCACCAGGTGAGCGATGACCCGGCCAGACACCTCGTCCTCGGAGGTGTGTACTTCGAGGGTCATCCGGGACTGATCGGACACAGCGACGCCGACGTTGTCGCTCACGCTGTGATCGATGCCCTTCTCGGCGCGGCCGGGCTCGGAGACATCGGGCAACAGTTCCCAGATACCGACGACCGGTTCTCCGGTGCCGATAGCCTCGTCTTGCTCGAGCAAGCAGTAGCGCTGGTGCTCGAAGCCCGGTACAAGGCCGTCAACGTCGACTGCACGGTTGTCGCAGATACCCCGAAGCTGGCTCCCCGGCGAGCGGAGATGGCCGACCGGCTCAGCGGGGTCGTCGGTGCTCCGGTCAGTGTCAAGGGCCGAACGACCGAGGGTGTTGGTGCGCTGGGCCGGGGCGAGGCGATCGTCTGCATGGCGGTCGCCCTTATCGAAGGCGAGGCTCATCGATGAGCGGCAAACGAGGCGGTCAGGGCAAGGGTCGTCAGCGATCACCCAAGGTGGGTCGCGGCGCGGGCTCCAAGGGTCAGCGGGCACAGCAGCCCCGACGCGGCGGCCCTCCCAGGAGCGGCGGCAATCATTCACAGGACCGTGAAGCTGGGCGCCCTCGCGGGCGTCAGCGCGATCCCGACGACTTGGGGGGCGACAGGGTCGAGGGCCGCAACGCTGTCGTCGAGGCCCTTCGCGTCGGACGGCGCAACGTCCGCGAGCTGTTCGTGGCAGACGACATCGAGGAATCAGCAATCATCGCCGAGATTCTCGATCTTGCGAGCGACGATCGGGTTCCGGTCAATCGGGTGAACCGCCGCAAGCTCGACGACATGGCCCGCACCGAGTCGCCTCAGGGCGTGATCGCGGAAGCGCGTCCGATCAAGCCGGTCGATCTCGAGCTCCTGACACGGCCTCAGGATGGACGCACACCGTTCCTTGTTGTTCTCGACGGCATCACCGACCCGGGAAATCTCGGCGCGGTCCTGCGTACGGCCGAGGTCGCGGGCGCCACCGGCATCGTCATTCCCCGTCATCGCGCTGCGCGTCTCACCCCCGCGGCTGTGAAGGCCGCGGCCGGGGCCGTCGAACATCTTCGGATCGCTCTCGTCGGAGGTTTACCCACAGCGATTTCGACGCTGGCCGAGCACGACGTGTGGTCGGTCGGTCTCACCGCCGAAGCGCCCAGGTCTCTTTGGCAGACCACAGCGGCGCTCGACGGGCCGATAGCGATCGTCCTCGGTGCCGAGGGTGCGGGTTTGGGCCGCCTTGTCTCCGAGCGTTGCGACGAGCTCGTTTCGATTCCGCAGTTCGGCCAGCTCGACTCGCTCAATGTCTCGAACGCAGCGGCCGTCGCTTGCTACGAGGTCGTGCGACGCCGGGTGTAGCAACTTGTCTTTGGTGCCGCCGGTGGCGAACCTCTCACGACGGCCGAAAGGGGGTCGGAACTCAAAGGGTTCGGAGCTGCCCCCGTTTTGTTTGCAGAGAGGCGTACCATCTTCGAGAGCGCCCGAGTAGCTCAACGGCCAGAGCACCGCTCTTGTAAAGCGGGGGTTGTGGGTTCGATTCCCACCTCGGGCTCGCGGAAACCGACGATCAGAGGCAGATCACATGACACTGTCGCCCCGCGACGAGGCGATTCTCGAGTTCGAACGCACGTGGTGGAACGAGCCCGGCAGCAAGGACGAGGCGGTTGCGCGTCGTTTCCTGTTGACCCCTGCCGAGTACGTCGACGCGCTCGACACACTGATCGACAGCGAATGTGCAGTTGTCCACGACCCACTGGTTGTTCGGCGTCTGCAGCGGGCTCGAGATCGACGTAGATCAGCGCGGTCAACCGTGCGGGCAGCAGGAGGAGATCCAACATGAATGCCGGACGTCATGCAGCACGCGACAGCTCGTTCGTTCGCTCTGCCGGGGGAGCAATGTCCAGAGGAATCGTCTTGATAATTGTCGCCGTGGTCATCGGTGTGTTGCTGATCCGCACGGCGGTCGACGATTCGACGGTCGCGGCGGTAAGCAGCGATTCGACGACCACCACGGCGACGCCGACCACCGAAGTTGCTGCGCCCGACACAACAGCGGACACGACCGCGGACACGACGACCGATACCGCCGACTCCGTCAGCGATACCACCGCTGCGACGGTGCCCGAGCCCACGGTCGTAGAGGGCACAACGGACACGACGGCCGCCGACGGGAGCGACCCGATCTTCGAGCCGCTTCCACATGCCCAGGTTCGTGTGCAGGTCGTCAACACGACGACGGTTTCGGGTGCCGCCGGCACTCGGACCGACGCACTGAAGCCCCTCGGTTATCAAACGCTCAAGCCGACCAACTCGGCCAGCGACGCCGGCACCCTGGCATTGACCAAGATCCACCACGCCAGTGGGTACCTGCTCGAAGCCGGGAGGCTCGCCGCAGAGCTGGGGCTCGAAGACGACAGCGTATTCGCGATGCCAGACGCTCCCGAGGCGCTGGCGACCGAGTACGAAGACCCACACCTCCTCGTTCTTCTCGGCACCGACCTCGCCGGCTGACAGTCACAACGATCGGCGAAACACCACCTTGGGCATAAGGAAGATCTTCGGCGACGACCTCACGGGCGTTCATGTGTTCACCGACTTTGATGGCACGTTGTCGAACATCGTCGACGTTCCTTCCCAGGCTGGACCGGTCGAGGGTGTCGGCCGGGCGGTTGCAGCGCTTCGCGACGACGGCGCCAGTGTGACGGTTGTGTCGGGTAGGCCGGTCGTGTTCCTGAGAACCCATCTGGGCCGACTCGGTGTCGACCTGGTCGGCCTCTACGGGCTCGAGTCGGACGCGTACGGCGAGACGGTGCGCCACCCAGAGGCCGAGCGTTGGATCCCCGCAATACGGTCCACTACAGCGGCCGCAGCCGTCCGGTTCGAGCCGGGAATGGTCGAGGCCAAGGGTCTTTCGCTCACCGTCCACTTCCGCGGCCGCCCGGAGATGGCAGAGCAGATCGAGAGTTGGGCTCGAGAGACGGCCGAGCGCACCGGTCTGGAAGCTCGCCCCGCAAAACAAAGCATCGAGCTGCATCCCCCGATCAACTTCGACAAGGGATCTGCCGTCCGCGAAAGACTCGATCCACTCGCTCGAGGAGTTGTCATGATCGGCGACGATGTCGGCGACCTGCCTGCCTATGAGGCGCTCGACGAGGTCGGCCCAGACACCACGCACCTCAAGGTCGTCGTGAAGAGTTCGGAGCTCGACGGCAGGGTCGCGGCCATTGCCGACCTCACCCTCGATTCCCCTGATGATGTCGTAGCGTTCCTCAATTGCTGACGGTTGCTCGCAACATCGAGTCGAGCCATTCTTCTGGTGACAAAGCCTCGGCCCGCAGCCGCGCCTCGGTTGCCCTCGTGCTTCGTTCGCGAGGAGGCAGTTCGAGCGCTCTTTCGATGGCCACCGATGTCGCTGCTACGTCGGTCGGGTCGATCGATTCCACGCAGCCTTCGAGCACGTCGTGGGCACCACAGTTTCGGCTGAGAACGATTGCTCCGGTCGTGGTGTTGAGGGCTGCGCCTTCGAAGGCGACCAGGTTCAGCCCATCCTCGACCGGGTTGATCAGCAGAACGTCATATCGGGTCAGCCCAGCGGCCGCAGCGTCGAGGTTGTCCTCGAGGTCCAGATCGATCGGTTGCCAGGCATCGGTGCCGAAGCGGCGGTTGATCGTCTCGACCTTGTCGACGGTGTCGTCTCGCAGCTTCCGGTACACGTCGAGGCCCGACCTCGAGGGATAGGCGTAGGCAACCATGACGACCCGGTCGATCATGTCGGGTCTTCGCTCGAGAAGATCGGCGAAGGCATCAAATCCGGCAAGATGATTTTTTGTCGGTTCGAGCCGGTCGACTCTGATGATCAGCCGACGGCCGTCGTGGGTCTGCCTCAGACGGGCGCGTTCGATTTCGGCGTCTGCTGTCCGGGAGTGTTGTCGCATTGTCTCGATGTCAGGTGCGAGCTGCGTCACGTAGGTGTCGGGAGGGTCAATTCCGTCGAGCTCGCAGCAGGAGAGAAATCGTTCTGCCCAACGTTTCGCATGGAAGCCGCATCCGCCGTGGGCGGCAAGCCCGGCCGCTATCGATCGACGTCGAGAGGTGTCGACCTCTCGCCACGCTTCTGGCGATGCAAACGGGATATGGCTGAAGTGGACCGTGGCGAGGTCGGATCGAGTCTCGGCGAGCGACGCAGCGACGAGCGGCAGATGATAATCCTGCACCGCCACGACAGCCCCTTCGGGGGCGCTTCGGGCGACGGCCTCGGCCATCGTCTTGTTGTACCGGGCGAAGGCATCCCAGTCATCGCTCGAGGGCGTGAGGGCCAGGTCGGACATGCCGTGGTGGATGAACCACAGATACTCGTTGGCGACCCGTCCCACCGCGGCGTCGAGCAGGCCCTCCGGCACATCGGCGAACACAACCTCTGTTCCGTCGCTGTTGATGGGTCGCTCGAGCGAAGCGGCCACAGATCGATCGGCATCGCTCAGCGGGGCACAAATCCAGAGACCGCCTGACCTGGCCAGCGCCGGCCGGACCCCGCTGGCCAGTCCGCCTCCGGTCTTTCGCGCGACCGGCAGACCGGCATCGTCGAAGGCGAATGCGACCGGACCTCTGTTGCTGAGGATCACGAGGGACCGCTCGAAGCGGGCGGATGGGTCGAACAGCCCGGGACCTGTCATGTCACAATTGTGGACCGCTGGTCGCTGTGATCCACGATCATCGGCGAGACTGTCCGTCGTGAAGGTCGTCGCCGCGTTCGACAAGTTCAGAGGGTCGGCGACCGCGCTCGAGCTGACAGCGGCGGTCGACCGTGCCGCCCGGAGTCTCGGCTGGGCATGTGACCCGATTCCTCTGGCAGACGGGGGCGAAGGCCTGCTCGAAGTGTTTGGCGGCTCAAACCGCAGAGCTGTGGTGACCGGCCCCCTTGGTGATCCTGTCGATGCTGGTTGGCGAGCCGATGGCAGTCGTGCGGTCATCGAGATGGCAGAGGCCTCGGGGATTGCCCTGGTCGGCGGAGCCGAAGGCAACGATGCCCTCTCGGCCACGAGCGCGGGCACAGGCGAGCTGATCGCCGAGGCGATCGGAGCTGGTGCCCGCCGGGTCATCGTCGGCGTCGGTGGATCGGCTTGCACCGATGGTGGACTCGGCGCGATGAGGGCCATGGAGCCTCTGGCGCGCATTTCGGCTGCAACCATCGAGGTCGCATGTGATGTCAGGTTGCGCTTCCTGGACGCAGCGACGCGATTCGGCCCCCAGAAGGGTGCGTCGCCTGCCCAGGTTCAGCTGCTCGAGCGGCGACTCGAGAGGCTGGCCCAGGTCTACTTCGATCAGTTTGGTATCGATGTTGCATCCATGGACGGCTCGGGAGCCGCGGGGGGTCTCGCCGGAGGTTTGGCCGCTGTCGGAGCCAGGCTCAGTTCGGGCTTTGATCTCGTGGCTGACGAGGTCGGACTCGAGGATCGCATCGCCGGAGCCGACCTGGTCATCACCGGCGAGGGACTCGTCGACGACCAGTCGCTCGATGGCAAGGTCGTCGGCGGTGTTCTCGAGATGGCCGACGAGCTGGGCATCGATGCTCTCGTCATCTGTGGGGCCGTCGACGATGGCGATTGGCCTCGAGGTCTGCTCGACGGGGTCGAGGTCATCTCGTTGAGTGGTCGGTTCGGGTTGGGCGAAGCGATGGCCAGCGTTGTTGGGCTTGTCGAGACGATCGCCACAGAAGTGCTTTCAGATCGTTCGATCGCAGCTGATTTCCCACCTGAGAGGTTGTGATTCGAAGTCGCGGCTGGTTTGCTTATTAGCACTCGCACTTCGAGAGTGCTAACAGCCACCGGTCTTGTGCCGGCGACGCTGTGTCACCGCCCCGGCCACTCCAGGTCGGGACTTGTCATCAACGGAGACATCCAACAATGGCCAAACTCATCTCGTTCGACGAAGAAGCCCGCCGGGCGCTCGAGGCTGGAATGAACCAGCTCGCCGATGCCGTCCGCGTCACTCTCGGCCCCAAGGGTCGCAATGTCGTCCTCGACAAGAAGTGGGGCGCCCCCACTATCACCAACGATGGCGTGTCCATCGCCAAGGACATCGAGCTCGAGGATCCGTTCGAGAAGCTCGGTGCCGAGCTGGTGAAAGAGGTCGCCAAGAAGACCGACGACGTCGCGGGCGACGGAACCACAACCGCCACCGTTCTCGCCTGGAGCATGGTTCGCGAGGGCCTGCGCAATGTCGCAGCCGGCGCCAACCCGATGTCGCTCAAGCGTGGTATCGAGGCAGGCGTCGAGGCAGCCGTCGAGGCCATTCGCGACCTCGCCCAGGACGTCTCGACCGACAAGGCTCAGATCGCAAACGTGGCTGCTATCTCGGCCGCTGATCCCGAGATCGGTCAGCGAATTTCCGAGGCCATCGAGAAGGTCGGCAAGGACGGTGTCATCACCGTCGAAGAGGGTCAGACATTCGGTCTCGAGATGGATCTCGTCGAGGGCATGCGCTTCGACAAGGGCTACATCTCGCCCTACTTCGTCACCGATCCCGATCGTCAGGAAGCAGTTCTCGACGAGCCGTACATCCTGTATGTGGGTTCGAAGATCTCGGCGGTTCGCGACATTGTTCCCGTACTCGAGAAGGTCATGCAGGGCGGCAAGCCACTGGTGATCATTGCCGAGGATGTCGAGGGTGAGGCCCTCGCTACGATCGTCGTGAACAAGATTCGCGGCACCTTCAAGTCGGTTGCCATCAAGGCCCCGGGCTTCGGCGATCGTCGCAAGGCGATGCTCCAGGACATGGCCATCCTCACGGGCGGCCAGGTCGTCACCGAAGATGTCGGCCTCAAGCTCGAGAACGTCACCCTCGATCTTCTCGGTCAGGCACGCCGTGTTGTCGTCACCAAGGACGAGACCACCATCATCGAGGGCGCCGGCCAGGACATGGACGTCCAGGGTCGCATCGCCCAGATCAAGGCCGAGATCGACAACACAGATTCCGACTACGACCGCGAGAAGCTCCAGGAGCGCCTCGCCAAGTTGTCGGGTGGCGTCGCCGTTCTCAAGGTCGGAGCAGCCACCGAGGTCGAGCTGAAGGAAAAGAAGCACCGCATCGAAGACGCCGTCAGCACGACCAAGGCTGCTCTCGAAGAGGGTGTAGTGCCTGGCGGTGGTGTTGCGCTGCTTCGTGCCGTCGACGCAGTCGAGGCCGCTTCGGCCACCCTCTTGGGCGACGAGTCGACGGGCGCTCGCTTGGTCGCACGCTCGCTCAGTGCCCCGCTGAAGCAGATTGCCGAGAACGCCGGCCTCGAGGGTGGCGTCATCGTCGACAAGGTCAGCCAACTCGATGGGGCCAGCGGTCTCAATGCCGCAACCGGTGAATACGAGGATCTCGTTGCCGCTGGTGTCATCGACGCTGCCAAGGTGACTCTTTCTGCTCTGCAGAACGCCGGCTCGATCGCCGCCCTGTTCCTCACGACCGAGGCTGTTGTCGTCGAGAAGCCTGCCGAGGGTGGCGCTCCCTCCATGCCCGGAATGGACGACTTCTAGCCAGTCCAGCCCAGGCTGCGTGCCTGTGGAACGCATTTGCAGGCTGCGTGCCTGTGGAACGCAGAGGGGGCACCCGCTTGGGCGGGTGCCCCCTCGCTGTGTGGCAGAGGTACCTAGGGCAGGTGCCCCGTCCCTTTCCTTCTCTAGACTCTCGGCATGCGGAGGACGGCGAAGGTGTTGGTGCGTCAACACGGCGATAGTTCTGCCGAACGGCGACCAGACGAGGTCGTCGTCGAGGAACCTCTCGAGATTCGCCTCGATGGTGAAAGGGTCGCCACCACGATGCGAACCCCTGGCCACGATTTTGAGTTGGCGGTCGGATTCCTCCAAGCCGAAGGGCTTCTCGAAGGCGCTCGGGTCAGAACGGTTCGGTACTGTGGCTCGGGTTCTGCCACCGCTACGGAGTTCAACGTTGTCACCGTCGAAACCGACGGTCGCGGCCCCGAGCCCAAACCGCGACTTGGACCTATCAATTCGGCGTGTGGTGTATGTGGCACCGACCAGCTCGACGCCCTGTCGGATCGATTGGTGCCCTTCGTCGATCTGGCGCCTTTTCCAGGAAGTACCCTTCCGAAGGTCCTGAACGATCTGGTGCTCCATCAGGAACTGTTCGAGCGCACAGGTGGGGCTCACGCTGCCGCTCTTGCCACACGCGCGGGATCCTTGTCGTTCGTTCGAGAAGATATCGGACGGCACAACGCTCTCGACAAGGTCGCGGGGAAGCTCCGCCTCGAAAACACCGGCGACATTGCCGATCACGCCGTTTGTGTGACGTCGAGGGCCAGCTACGAGATGGTCCAGAAGGCTTGGGCAGCAAGAATCGGCACCGTGGTGGCATCCGGCGCGCCGTCGGCCCTGGCCATTCGCACCGCCACGGTTGCCGGAATGAACCTGCTGGCGTTCGCAAAGGGTACGTCGTTCAACGTCTACGTGGGTGCTGTTGCCGACTAGCGGACGGTTAGCCTCAGCGTCATGAGCGAAGAGCCAAACATCCAATCCCAACCCGGCTACCTCACCACATCGATCGGTTGGGGTGTGATCCACCTCTTCGCCAAGGTCCGGCCCGGTACCGATGGTCAGGCCATCGTCAACGTGGTCAAGGAAGCGTGCGACGACGACCATCAGGTCATCACCTTTGCCGTATTCGGGCACAAGGCAGACGTGGGGTTCCTGCTCTTGGGACCCGACCTGTGGCGTCTGCGGCGAGTCCAGACCGGGCTGCAGCGGGCGGGTCTCGACATCGTCGACAGCTATGTTTCGATGACCGAGCTGTCCGAGTACGCGGCTGGTGTACCCGACGCAGTGAAACAGGCACGGCTCTACCCACAGCTTCCCCCCCACGGTAAGAACCTCGTTTGTTTCTACCCGATGTCGAGGAAACGCGAAGGACACGCCAACTGGTACGCCCTCGACTTCGACAAGCGCACCGAGCTGATGTACGAACACGGAACGTCGGGGCGCAATTTCGCCGGGCGGATCATTCAACTCGTCACGGGTTCGAGCGGCGTCGACGACTACGAGTGGGGTGTGACCTTGTTCGGGGTCAGTCTCGACGACCTCAAGGCGGTCGTCTACACCTTGCGGTTTGACGAAGCATCTGCGATCTACGGCGACTTCGGTCCGTTCTACACAGGTCTCATCGACGACGTCAGAACCGTCGTCGAACGGGTCATTCCCTAGGGCCAGGCTCCTACTTGTCGGGACGCGCCAGATAGCCGGCCGCGCCCACTGCGCTGGCGGCCGACGCGGTCATCAGGAAGGTCCGTACCCCGATGTCGCCGCGACCAAAAGCGGCTAGGGCCGTGGCGAGATCGATGCCGTCGACGAGAATTCCCTGTCGCAGGACCTCCTCGAGCTCCTCGTCGGGTGCTTGATACAGCTGGTATGCCATCAGGGCTTCGCGTACCGCGAACAGACGCATCAGCGGCGAGATCGCCGATCCCTTTGTGACGTCGAGGCCGAACAGGCGAGCGAACAGTCGCGGCGTCAACAAGCCGAGTCCACCGATGACGAGGCGTACGGTCATGACCGCCTTGCGCAAACCGGGACCGTCGGAGGCCACATCGCCGAGCTTTGAGATGTTGAGATCGGGCATGGCCATCAATTGTGCCAGCAGGAACCCCCCGTGAGGTGTGGCATGGCTGACACGGGCAATAACCTTGTGGGTCAGGAGGTTTGTCATGGCGTACCGTCCACCGGTGCAGGACATGGTGTTCGTGCTCGAGCACCTTGTTGGAATCACCGACCTGGCCCAGCTCGACGGCTTCGAGGAGCTCGACATCGACACGGTTGAGGGCTTGCTCGACGAGGCCGGGCGGTTCTGCGCAGAGCAGCTGGAACCGTTGAATCGCTCTGGCGACACCCAGCCCGCGAGGGTCGAAGGAAACACGGTCGTCATCGCTGATGGGTTCTCCGAGGCCTATTCGATGTTCGTCGAGAACGGCTGGAATGGCATCGCCTTCGATCCTGCTTATGGAGGAGGGGGGCTTCCCTGGACACTGGGCGTCACCGTTCAGGAGATGGTCCATTCGGCGAACATGTCGTTTGCGCTGTGCCCTCTGTTGACACAGGGCTCTGTCGACATGTTGATGCATCACGCCAGCGAGGAGCAGAAGGAGACCTATCTGCACAAGCTGGTGTCGGGCGAGTGGACGGGCACGATGAACCTGACCGAACCCAACGCGGGCAGCGACGTCGGTGCTCTGGCCGCGAAAGCGGTTCCCGCTGGCGACGGCACGTACCGGATCACGGGCAACAAGATCTTCATCACCTTCGGCGAGCATGAAATGGCCGAGAACATCATCCATCTCGTTCTCGCCCGAACACCCGATGCACCGGTTGGTACAAAGGGCATTTCGTGTTTCATCGTCCCCAAGTTTTTGGTCAACGCCGACGGTTCGCTCGGCGAGCGGAACGACGTCAGTGTCGTGTCGACCGAACACAAGGTAGGTATCCACGCATCGCCGACGTGTGTCATGTCGTTCGGCGACGAAGGCGGCGCCACCGGGTATCTCATCGGTGATGAGAACCAGGGCATGCGCTACATGTTCACGATGATGAACAATGCGCGGCTGTCGGTCGGCATCCAGGGTCTGGCCGTCGCCGAGAGCGCCATGCAGCTTGCAGCCGGCTACGCGCGCGAACGCAAGCAGGGCCGCCCGATCGGTGCAGATGCAGGCGCTGCGATCGTGGAGCACGCCGATGTCCGGCGGATGTTGATGACCATGCGTTCACATGTCGAGGCCATGCGCGGGCTCATGTACCTGAATGCCGAGGCGATGGATCGCTCGACGAACGGAACTGGCGACGAAGCTGCTGCCGCCGCTTCGAGGGCGGCATTGTTGACGCCCTTGTCCAAGGGTTGGGGAACCGATTCTGGCGTCGAGGTGACCTCCATCGGCATCCAGGTCCATGGAGGCATGGGCTACATCGAGGAGACGGGTGCGCCCCAGTATTGGCGCGATTCACGCATCCTGCCCATCTACGAAGGAACCAACGGAATCCAGGCCCTCGACCTCGTATTCCGCAAGCTGCCCCTCGACGGCGGCAATGCGATGCGCTCCTTGCTCGACGATATGTCCAGCGTGGCACGCTCAACCGACGGTGGCCCGCTCACAGATCTGGGCATTGCCCTCGACGCCGCAATCGGTGATGTCGAGACGGTCGCCACCTGGATGGCCGGCGCCGCGCCGAACGATGTCGCGGCCGGCGCCACGCCGTACCTTGCTCTGACAGGCACAGCGGCTGCCGGCTGGGTGCACGTCATGAGCGCCGTCGCAGCCCAGCGTTTGCTCGACGATGGCGCTGGCGACACAGACTTCCTGAGCGACAAGATCGCTTCGGCGCGGTTCTATTGTGGTCAGTTCCTCCCGAGAACAGCATCGATGGTCGCCGCGTGCACAGCAGGTGCAGACCCGCTCTACGCAGTGGCCGCCGAGCGATTCTGAGCCTGTGACGAAGCCGGCTACATCGCAGGATCTGGCGATCTGGGGCGAATCCCTGGGAGCCATCGCCAGGACCGGGTTGGGCTTCACCGACAACCTCTACGAGCGCGAACGATTCGAAGAGGTACTGAAGATAGCCGCCGAGATTCGCTCGGCGGCTATCGGTGATCCAGATCCCGATGGTCTTGTTGTTGAGTGGATGAAGTCCGTCGGATCCGGTGTTTCGGGATATGTGACTCCGAAGGTGACCGTTGGCGCCATCGTGGGCAACGAACAAGGTGAGATCTTGCTCGTGCAGCGCGCCGACAGCGGGGTGTGGTTGTTCCCGACCGGCTGGGCCGATGTCGGGTACTCGCCATCCGAGGTGGCCGTGAAGGAGGTCTTCGAGGAGACCGGCATCCAGTGTGAGGTTGTCCGCGTGCTGACCGTCCTCGACGGGATGAGGCGTGGTTTCACCAAGATCCCACTGGTTTCGATCGTGTTCTTGTGCCGCGCGGTCGGCGGCGAGATCGACCCACATCCACTCGAAACCAGCGGATGTGGATGGTTTCCTCGCGATGGCTTGCCGGAGCCGACCGCTGGTGCCGAACGGTGGGCCGACGAGGCCTTTTCAGCCATCGGCGGCAATGTGTTCGAAACCTCCTTCGATGCGCCGCGTCGAGCACCCTGGGACGAGTAATCGTTTCTCGGCTGGCGTACCATCGCACACATGACAGAGCTGAGAAATGACTTTCCCGCGGGTGTGTTGACCGGCAATGCAGTGTCGGAGGTCTTCGCTCTGGCAAAGGACCAGGGTTTTGCTCTTCCCGCTGCGAATTGTATTGGCTCGAGCTCGATCAACTCTGTTCTTGAGACAGCGGGGAAGCTCAACAGCCCGGTCATCGTTCAGTTTTCGACCAGTGGCGCTGCCTTCGTCGGGGGCAAGAGTGTCCCCGTCGAGTCGTCCAGGGCTTCCATCCTCGGCTCGGTGGCGGGCGCAAGGCATGTTCAGACCATGGCGGCGGCCTACGGTGCTCGCGTGATCTTGCACACAGATCACTGCCCGAAGGGCAAACTCCCGTGGATCTCCGGCCTGCTCGATGAGGGTGAGAGCCACTTCGAGGCGACCGGCGAGCCACTGTTCAGCTCACACATGCTCGACCTGTCCGAGGAGCCGATCGAGGAGAACCTCGACATCTGCGTCGACTATCTGAAGCGCATGGCACCCATGGGGATGACCCTGGAGATCGAGCTGGGTATCACCGGTGGCGAGGAGGACGGCGTCGACAACACCGATGCCGACGAATCCGACCTCTACTCGAAGCCCGAAGAGGTCGCGTACGCCCACGAGCGCCTCTCGGAGGTGTCGCCGAACTTCACCATCGCAGCTGCGTTCGGAAACGTGCATGGCGTCTACAAACCGGGCAATGTCAAGCTGACACCATCGATTCTGCGCGACGCCCAGGCCCACGTACACGAGAAGTACTCGACCGAATCGCAAAAGCCGGTCAACTTCGTGTTCCACGGCGGGTCGGGTTCGACCGCAGCTGAGATCGAGGAAGCGATCAGCTACGGCGTCATCAAGATGAACATCGACACCGATCTTCAGTGGGCGTTCTGGGATGGCGTGCGCGGCTACGAGGCCGACAATCACAACTACCTGCAGGGTCAGCTCGGGAATCCCGACGGTGCTGACTCTCCGAACAAGAAGTACTACGACCCTCGTGCGTGGCTACGCGCCGGCGAAGTTGCGTTCGTCGATCGTCTCGAGCAGGCCTTCGCCGAGCTGAACAACGTCGGCACCTTGGCCTGACGGGCCGTTGGCGCCCATGCACCCTTGGGTCCGGCCGATGGACCCCAATATCACGCCCCTGGCTGCCAGGCTGGCTCTGCGGCTCGGGTACATGCCTCCACCGGGCAATACTCGATCTGCACGATTCCACAGCTCGGTTCCCCGAGGCCCATCGATCTTGAATCGTATGGGTCAGTTCTTGTTGTGGTGGGTGGTCAGCCCTGGTCGCGCAGGAATTGCTCGAGATCCTCGATGAGGCCATCACCATCGACATCGTCGAGGTCGGGCAAGATGTCGTCGGGGTGGCTCTCGTCATCGTCGACCGAGGCCAGCAGGATCTGTCTTGCGTACTCTGCGAGATCCTCGTCGGCCTCGAGCAGGTCGTCGATCTGGCGTTCATAGGTGCTTGCGGCACGCGACAGATCGTTGGCTTCCAGATGCAGCCCCAAGGTTTCGACCAGCTCTGTCAGAAGGGCGTGGGCAGCCTTGGGTGAGGTGGCGTTGGGGACATAGGTGGGAACAGATGCCCACAGGGACATCGCCGGAATGCCAACCTCGGCGAGGACCGTATGGATGACCCCGACGATGCCGGTCGGTCCGGTGTAGGAGGGGCGGCGAAGGTTGAATCGGGTCACCAATTCGTCGTCGGCGCTCGTGCCCATGACCGAGATCGCAGATGTGTGGTGCACCTCGGCGAGCAGGGCGCCGAGCGAGATGACCCGTTCGACCCCCAACTCGCGGGCGACCGCCGCGATCTGTTCGCACAGGGTTCGCCAACGCAACCGCGGCTCGGGCCCGCGGAGCGTGACGATGTCTGTTCCGTCGTCGAGGGTCAGCCATCCGAACTCGATGGTGGGCCATTCGAGAACGCGTCCTCGCTCGTCGTCGAGCTGGATGAGGGGACGAGCCGAGCCGAAGTCGAAGAAGTGCTCGGGGTCGATCGTCGCCAGGGTGTGATGGTCGTATCGGCTGATCAGGTAATCGACGGCTGTCGTAGCCGCATCGCCGGCATCGTTCCATCCGTCGAAGGCCAAGACCAGAAGCGGATTGACCAGGTCGGGTCGCTCGCGCCAGATGACGTGATCCATGAGCTAACGCTAGCGGCGCAAGCCGACAAGTGTTCACTTCACCCAGTGGTATGTGGGTCGGAATCGGGCGGTCGCGAACGTTTCGCTCGTGCCCGAAGGTGCCAGAGCTCGAGGGGTTCAACGTAGGCTGGAACTCGAGCGGAGGTAGCCATGAGCGACGTCGAGGTCGAGATCTGCGAGGTAGCCGACGATGAGGTGGTCGAGGCGTTCGCCCGGTTGATACCTCAGCTGTCGCGCTCGGCTCCGCCGCCCGATGCAGAGACCCTCCAGAACATCGTTGACCACGATGCCTGCACCCTGTTGCTCGCCCGTGACGCCGGCACGATCGTGGGCAGCATGACCCTGGTTGTTTTCCCGATTCCGACTGGGGTCAGGGCTTGGATTGAGGACGTTGTCGTCGACGACGCTGCTCGGGGCAAGGGCGTCGGAGCCACCCTGAACCTCGCGGCGATCGAGATCGCCTCGGGGCTCGGTGCAAAGACGGTCGATCTCACCTCGCGCCCCAGCCGTGAGGCGGCCAATCGCCTGTACCGGCGCCTCGGTTTTGCGGAGAGGGAGACCAATGTGTACCGATACGACCCACCATCATGAACAGGTGGCGAGCTTGCTCGTCTAGTTCTGGGGTGGTGGGGCGGTCTCGACGCGATGGCAACTGACCTATTCGCGCTGCCCCTCAGGCGTCTGGGTTGACCTTCTGGCGATGCGGGCGCATGAGGCCTTCTTGCATCACCGAGATGACGAGCTCGCCGTGCGCCGTGTAGATCTCTCCCCTCGCCAAGCCGCGGGCACCACCCGACGATGGCGTGCTGTGGTCGAACAGCAGCCACTGATCTGCCCGAAACGGCCGGTGAAACCACATCGCATGGTCGAGGCTGGCCATCATGAGTTCATCGTTCCAGCTGAGGCCGTGGGGCAACAGGGCGGTGTCGAGCAGCGTCATGTCGCTTGCGTACGCCACAACACACTGATGGACGGCTGGATCGTCGGGTAGCTCACCGTCGGCCCTGAACCAGACCTGCATCCGGTCAGTGGTCGGTGTGTTGGGTCCCCGCTCGATCGGATGGGCGTGGACCCAACGGCTGTCGATCGGTCGTGGCCGGTGATACCACTCGCCGAGTTTGTCCTTGACCGGCTCCATGCGGGTGGCGAAGTCGGGCAATGACTCTGGGCCGGGAACATCGGGTGGATCGATCTGGAACTCGAGACCTTCTTCCTGGCGATGGAACGAGGCCTGGAGGTTGAAGATGGCCCGCCCGTGCTGGATGGCAACAACTCGGCGGGTGGCGAAGGACTTGCCGTCGCGAATGCGGTCGACTTCGTACAGGATCGGGGTAGTCGGATCGCCCGGCCGCAGGAAATACGAATGCAAACTGTGAACGCCGATACCGGAGTCGATGGTCCGGATGGCGGCCATGAGGGCCTGCCCTGCGACCTGGCCGCCAAAAACTCGCTGGCGGTTCTCGTCGGGGCTCACGCCACGGAACACATTGACCTCGATTGGTTCGAGGGCAAGCAGCTCTACCAGATCGTCCAGTGCGCTCATGGTATTGCTCCGCGTTCGGTCGGTGGCGTCGATGACTGATTGTCGCGGCCAGCCTACGCTGACAACCCCGTAGAATCGTCGTCTGTGTCCGTGACCGAAGTTGTTGCCAAAGCCTGGCGTCTGCGTGGACGACTCGTGCGTTTCGCGGGGGTGTCCGTCGTCGGGGTCGTCATCACGCAGGCGCTTCTATTGTTGTTCGCGGGCGGTCTCGACTGGGCCGCAGTGCTTGCCAACATCGTCGCAACCACGCTGGCGGCACTCCCTGTCTTCTTGCTCAACCGCCGATGGGTCTGGGGCAAGAAGGGCCAGCATTCGGTATCGCGCGAGATCGTGCCGTTCTGGAGCTACACCCTGCTCGGTCTCGCAGTCTCGACGGGCCTCGTGGCAGTTGCCAGCGCCGTTTGGGGGCAGATTCTGGCTGTCATGGCTGCGAACCTCCTCGGGTGGGGTGTGTTGTGGCTCGGCAAGTTTGTGCTGCTCGAGCGGTATCTGTTTCGCGATGGCGACGAGGTTGCACCCGGCAGAAGGGTCACGGTCTGAACATGAGCGTGTCACCACCCCCGATGGATAGTGCTCTACTGGCGGCCGGCCGGCAGGCGAAGGGTTTCATGCCAGAAGCGGAAGGTCTTGCGTTGTATCGTGCCGCAGCGCGCGCCGGGCCCGAACCGATCGTTGAGATCGGCACCTACTGCGGCAAATCGGCGGTCTTTCTTGCCGCCGGCGCACGGCTCAGCCAGACAGTGCTGTTCACCATCGATCATCACCGCGGTTCCGAAGAGATGCAGACGGGCTGGGACAATCACGATTCATCGTTGGTCGACGGCACCGGTCGGATCAACTCGTTGCCCGAGTTCCGACGTCTCGTCGACGAGTTGTCTCTTCACGACGTGATCGTCGGAGTCGTCGGCGACGCGGCGGTCGTGGGAGCCAGTTGGAATTCGCGAGCATCGCTCGTGTTCATCGATGGCGGGCACGGCCCGATTCCCGCCCACGCCGACTACGACCTCTGGGCTCCACACGTGGCCACAGGAGGAGTGCTCGCCATCCACGACGTGTTCCCGGACCCCGCAGATGGCGGCCGTCCGCCCTACGAGATCTACTGCCGCGCTCTTGAATCGGAGATGTTCGAGGACCTGGAGACCGTCGGTTCGCTGCGCCTGTTGCGGCGCGTCAGCTAGAGAGGTCGGGCAGGTCCTCGTTGCGGAAGACACCTGCTGCGGCGGTGATGTCGTCGAGAGCGTCGGCTGCGAGGATGACGGCTGCGCTGGTGTAGGTCGAACGTTCGTGGTCGGGGAAGTTGACGTTGTCGGGGTACACGATGCCGGTGAAGTAGGCGCCGTCGTCGTCTCGAAGAACCTGGATCGAGTTGAACAACTCGACCGCTTCGTCGCGCTCGCCAGCGACCAGGTAGGCCATCGCACACTCACATGTCTCGGCTGCGGTGACCCACGGTTGGTCCGAAACGCAACGGATGCCGCCCTGCTCCATGATGAAGGTCGGTCGACCTTTGGCGAGGTGTTCCCTTGCAGCGTCCCCCGTCAGGGCCCCGGCCAATACGGGGTAGTACCAGTCCATCGCCCAGCGTTCCTTGGGTTCGAACGCGTCGGGGTGGTGAGCGATGGCGTGGGCCAGCTGCACCGCCGAGAACTCCCAGTCGGTTCTGTCGACATCCATGGTCTCGGCGAGTCGCAGAGCACAACCGAGCGAGTGGTAGATCGACGAGGAGCCGGTCAGGAGCGCATACGACCATGGTGTGCCGTCGACGTGACGTGCCCAGACGATCGAGCCGTCGGCGCGCTGCATGCCCAGAACGAAGTCGACAGCTCGTTCGACGACCGGCCACATGGTCTCGAGGAAGCCGGTGTCGCCGGTGATGAGCCAGTGGTGCCACACTCCGGTCGCTACATAGGCGCAGACGTTGGTGTCGATCTTGGCGTCTTCGATGCCGTCGGCCAGGTAGTAGTGATGCCACCAGCCGTCCGGCTTTTGTTCGTCAGCCAGCCATTGATAGGCCGCTTCGGCCTCGGTGTGCCTGCCGGCCACATCGAGTGCCATCGCGGCTTCGACGTGGTTCCACGGGTCTGCGTGGCCTCCCGGGAACCAGAGGATCAAGCCATTTGGTTGCTGATCGGCGATGATGGAGTCTGCAGTTGCCTCTATGTCTGCCATCGAGAGCGTGCTGGTGTGCTCAGGCTGCTGCATGGTTGGCTCCGGCCTGTGCCGTCTCGGCGGCGCTTCGTTTGGCGGCGTAGTGGACGATGCTCTTTCCAAATATCGGGTTGAGAATTCGATCGGCGAGTCTCGTCGAGCGGGGAGCTTCGACGATGTCCCACTCGAGGAGTTTCAGGTATTTCTTGACCAACGGATTGTTGTTGTTGGTCGGTCCGACAGCACACTTGAGCCACCAGTAGGGCGAGTGAAGAGCGTGGGCTCTGTGATGGCCGTGAAGTTCGAAGCCAGTGTCGCCCAACAGGTCGGCGACATCGGAGGCCTTGTAGATTCGGACGTGGCCGCCGACCGACTTGGGTGCGTGGTACTCGTCGGAGAGCTTCCAGCAGATCTGCTCGGGGAACCACGAGGGGACCGTCACAGCGATGCGACCCCCAGGCGAGAGCACTCGGAACAACTCGGCCGCTGCCCTGCCGTCGTCGTCGATGTGTTCGAGAACCTCGGAGGCAATGATCCGATCGAAGGACCCATCTGGGAACGGCAGATCGAGAGCCGTTCCCCTGACAGCGGTTCCGATGCCTCCCTCGGGAATCTCGCTCTTCTGGAGCATGGCGAAGTAGGTGCCCATACACGTTTTGAGTTCGGGGAAGCTGTAGTCGAAGGCGACGATGGTGGCGCCCCGTCGGAGTGCCTCGAAGGCGTGGCGTCCTGCGCCTGCGCCCATGTCGAGAACTCGATGTCCGGGTTCGACGCTGAGCCTGTCGAAGTCGACGGTCAACATGAGGTTCGTCTCGGGTCGTTCATCTGCGGGTTCCCAATTCGTCGAGCAGGGCGCGGTATTCGGCGACGGTGCGCTCGGCGGTGATACGCCACGAGTAGTTGTCGACCACCCGCTGGCGTCCCGCTTGACCGATCGTCGAGCGCAGGTCGGGATTGCGCAGGACATGCCCGACCTTGGCGACGAGATCTTCGGTGTTGCCCGGTTCGACATGGATGGCTGTTTCACCATCGGCTCCGACGACCTCTGGCAAGGCACCCCCGGTCGAGGCGACGAGGGGAACACCACAAGACATGGCTTCGATGGCCGGGAGTGAGAAACCCTCGTACAGGGACGGGACAACCGCCACCTGCGCTTCGCTGTACAGCTCGACGATGCGATCGTCGCTGACGCCAGACACGAACTCGATGTGGTCGCCGAGACCGAGTTCGGTGATCGTGCGCGTGGCCCGGCTGTCGTATTTGGGTCTGCCGATGATCGTGAGATGGGCTTCGGGCATGTCCACGCGCAACTTGGCGAGCGCCTCGAGCAGGAAGGCCAGGCCCTTCATCGCCACATCGGCCGATGCTGTTGTCATGATGCGGCCGGGCACGGGCTCGATACCCGGAATCGGCTTGAAGTGATCGGGATCGACACCGACGTGGACTATGTGAAGGCGATTGGGGTCGACGCCGTGTCCGGTGACGATGTCGTCATAGGAGTTGCTCGAGACCGTCACGACGCGCGGGAGTCGCTGGGCAACGTGGCTCTGCATGGTGGTGAATGCATAGAAGCGGTCCTTGGTGAGCCGCTTCCAGCGGGTGGGTGCATGTTCGGTTTCGATGCGGCGATCGACGGTGATGGGGTGGTGGATCGTCTCGAGGACGGGCATCCCCATGTCCTGGATCTGGAGGATGCCGTAGCCGAGGCACTGGTTGTCGTGGACCAGATCGAAGTCGTCGAGACGGTGTTTCAGGTATCGGGCGGCGCGAAGGCTGAACGTCAGGGGTTCGGCGAACGTAGCGAATGCCGTGATGGCGTACTCGAGGACGTCGATCCAGTCGTCGTACTCGCTGAACTTGGGGAATCTGAACGGATCGGGCATCCGGTACAGGTCGAGGCTCGGCAGCTCGACCAATTCGATTCCCTCGTCGAGGATCGGATAGGGAGGCCCGCTGACTACCGTCACGTGATGACCCAGGCTCTTCAGCTCGCGGGCAAGGTGTCGCACATAAACACCCTGGCCCCCGGTGTAGGGGTGGCCTCTGTACGTGAGCAGAGCGATGCGGAGAGGGCGCTTGTTGTTCATCGTCTTGCTGTCTCCTCGCGCCGCTGGCGCCCACTACCGGCCGGCCGGATGGCGCCGAGACATGTTATCGGCCTTTGTCCTGGTTCTATTGTTGCGGCGCGGCCGCTAGCTTCATTCCCGTGCGAAGTGTGCTGCAACGGGTCAAGACGGCGTCGGTCGATGTCGACGGCGAATGTGTGGGCGAGATAGGACCTGGCTTGTGTGTGCTGGTTGGTGCTACCCACGACGACACCGTCGAGGTGGCCCACAAGCTCGCCGATCGTATGGTCAACCTGAGGATCTTCGACGACGACGAAGGCGTGATGAACCAGTCGTTGGTCGATGTCGGAGGATCGGTGTTGGTGGTCAGCCAGTTCACCCTCTACGCAGATACGACGCGTGGTAGGCGTCCGGGTTGGGGTGGTGCCGCCCCTGCCGCAGTGGCCGAACCTCTGGTGGAGGCCGTGGTGGATCGTTTGACCGATCTGGGCGTCGAGGTCGCCACTGGACGGTTCAGGGCCGAAATGACCGTCAACATCGAGAACGACGGCCCGGTCACGATCATTCTCGAGGCTTGACCCGGGCCGCGTTGTTTCGAGGGTGCAACAGTGCCAGCGCAGCTAGCGTGATCAGGGACACGAGGGTGATGGGGTGTTTTCCCAACCGCGTGGCCCAGGTGTCGCCGATTCGTTTCTCGACGTCGGCCGTGATGATCGCCTTTTCCTTCAGTCCGCTGCGACCTATCACCTTGCCGGTGTTGTCGACGATCGCCGTGTAGCCGGTGGTCGACGACTGGAGGACCCAACGTCCGCTCTCGACGGCGCGAAGCCGGGCTGATGCCAGCGACTGCTCGGGAACATGGGTGGTGCGATACGACGAGGCAAGGGTCGGGTTGACGATGAACTCGCCACCTTCGACGATGCCGCTGCGGATGCGCTCTGGGAAATAGATCTCGACCGAGATGCCCACCGCTGCGGGCCCATTCGGTGTTTGCAGGAACCCGGCGCCCTTCCCCGGAGCGGCATCTCGGGGTATCAGCGACAGGTCCGCGAACTTGGCGATGAAGGACCTGAAAGGGACATACTCGCCGAACGGGACGAGGTGAACCTTCTGGTACTCGTCGACGATGTGGCCTGTCGGAGAGATGACCACGGCCAGGTTGTCGAAGGTTCTGTCGTGTTTCTGGGTGACTCCGACGATGAGGGTCAGGTCCTTCTCGACGGCCAGCTCGGCCAGCCGCTCGAACTTGTTGCTCCGGGCGAAGTCGCCGGTGACGATGACCGCAGACTCGGGCCAGAGGACGACCGATCCATTTGGAGCTTCGCTGGTCGCTTCGAGGTGGCGCGTGAATACGGGAGCCTGATCGCTGGTCTCGGCATTGGTGCCGAGCGAGCCACCACCTTGCACCGATGACGCTGTGAAGCTGCCGTTCGGCGTCGTGTCGGCGTCGACATGAGCCAATACCAGTGCCAGGCCCACAACAATGAGGTGGATGCCGGCCTGTCGGGGTCGGCGCCTGTAGGTGTGGGCGACCCCAACAGCGAGCGTGGCGGCGACGGCCACCACGCCGAGGGCGCCGAGGGTGCTGGCAACCGGCAGCAGTGGGCCGTTCACCTGGCCGAGTGCGAACCCGCCCATGGGAACACCGCCGAACGGGAAGGCCCATCGCCAGGCCTCCCCGACGACGATCGCAGCGACAAACCCCATTCCGCGGGTGGCCGCGGGGCCAGCGATGTTGTGTGGGGCGGCCATGACCGCTGCCAGCACCGGTACGGCTATGAGGTATCCGGGAATGGTGAGATCGATGATGAAGGCGACGCCGAGTACGTAGTAGCCGAGCATGAACCACCAAACACGAACGAAGCGCTCGCGTCGTCCGATCGGCTGGTTGACCGAGTCGAAGGTCATAGCCATCCCGATGATCGCCAATGGCCACCAGCCCCACGGGCCGAGGGCAAACGCTGCCAGGACACCGGCTGCGACCATGCGCAGGCGCGGTGCGAGTCGGCGCAGGCGTCCACCGGTTGCCGGGGGATCGTCCGCGGTGGGTGAGGTCATTCTCTGGGACCGATCGCGTCGATGACGGCCTGGGCCGCATCGTTCGCCTGATCTATACACGCGGGGATACCGACTCCACGGTAGGAGGCACCGGTGACGAACACTCGTGGAGCATCGCGTCTGAGGGTTGCCTCGATGGCTGTGACACGGTCGCCATGGCCGGGCGGGTACTGCGGCAGCGAGTTAGGCCAGCGGGTGACCTTCCACTCGAGGATCGGTCCTGAGATCTCGAGCAAGTCGCCCAGTTCCGCGCTGAGAGCCTCGACCAACTCGTCGTCGTCGAGCTGCATAGCCCGGTCGTCGCCGTGGCGACCCGACGAGATGCGCAATACGGCGCGATCGGGATCCTCCGACCAATGAGGCCACTTGAGGTGACCCCATGTGACCGCTGTTGTGAGCATCCCCTCCGGCCGGGGGATCAAGAGACCGGCACCCTCCAACGGGTGGGCGATGTCGGTCGACCGCAGCGACACCGTGGTGACGGCCACCGACGCGTAGGTGATGCGACCGAGGAGTTCTGCGGCGTTGGGTGAGATCCCGGCCAACGAGCTTGCCGACGTAGACGCGGGACAGGCCAGCACGATTGACTCAGCGGAGATGTCGCCCGCGTCGGAGTGGACTGTGTAGGTGTCGCCTTGAGCGGAGATCGAATGGGCCGGGGCCGACATCTTCAGGTCGACAGTGTCGAGCGCTGCCTCCAGCCGATCGACAAGAACTGACATCCCGCCAGCGAAGCTGTGGAATGCGGGCTGACCCGAGACGTGTCTTGTCCTGTCGTGAAACGAACGCATACCCCGGATGAGGCTGCGGTTCCGCCTGGCCACGTGGGCGATCGTGGGGGTCGCCATGCGGGCGCTCAGCTCGTAGGTGTCGCTGGCGTTGATCCCTCCGATCAGTGGATCGACGAGCCGTTGGGCGACCTCGGCCCCCAGCCGACGGCTGATCAGGTCTCCTACCGACTCGTCCTGTCCTGGCCAATCGTCGGGCTTGAACAGGTCCATGCCCGCTCGAATGGCTCCACCCAATGAGACGATTCCCGATCTCGCGAGTTGGAAGAAGCTGGTTGGAACTCCCAGGGCGAGCTCGTCGGGGATCCGGCGGATCTTCCCCCGGCTGTAGACGGTGGCGCCGTCGACCGAGGGGCTGATGAGCCGGTTGTCGATGCCGAGCTCCCTGCACAGGTCGGTCGCCTCGGGAATACGAGCAAGAAAGGAATCGGCGCCCTCGTCAACGCTGGATCCGGCGAACTTGCCCGTCCTGATCATTCCCCCGAGACGGTTGAGCGACTCGAGAACCGTGATCTCGAGTGACGGGTCGAGGGTCGTCAGCCGGTAGGCGGTCGTCAGGCCGGTGATGCCACCACCGACAACGACCACTCTCCGACTAGTCATCGCCCGCTCCGACCGACCCTTCCTCGTGGACGAGAGCGACGACCTGTTCGAGGATTGCCGGGTCGGTTGCGGGAAGGACTCCGTGGCCCAGATTGAAGATGTGACCCGGGTGCCCGTCGTTTGCGGCGAGCACCCGCCGTACGTGCTCTGAGACGTTTGGCCATTCGGCGAGGCAGACGGCCGGGTCGAGATTGCCCTGAAGGGCTACCTCACCCCCGGTGCGGCGTCGCGCCTCGTCGAGAGGGATTCGCCAGTCGACTCCGACGACGTCCGCGCCGGCTTCGGCGAACATGGAGAGGAGTTCGCCGGTTCCGACGCCGAAGTGAGCCCGCGGAACCCCGAAGTCCTCGAGTTCTGCGAACACCCTGCTGCTGTGAGGGAGGACGAACTCGCGGTAGTCGGCGGGTGCAAGAGCACCAGCCCAGCTATCGAACAGCTGGACGGCGCAAGCGCCGGCCAGCACCTGGGAACGGATCGAGACGATGGCCAGGTCGCTCAGGCGTTCCATCAGCTGGTGCCAGAGACCAGGGTCATTCAGCATCAGTGCCTTCGTGTTGGCGTAGTCGCGGCTGGGTCGACCCTCGATCAAGTAGGAAGCGAGCGTGAAGGGCGCACCTGCGAACCCGATCAATGGGATGGTGAGTTCCCGAACGAGAATCTCGATCGTCTTCAGCACGTGAGCCGTGTCGTTGTCCGGGTCGAGCGGACGCAGTCGTTCGAGGTCCGAGGCCGACCGGAAGGGCGCCTCGATGACCGGCCCAACTCCGGGAACCACATCGACCCCGAACCCGATGCACTCGGCCGGTACGACGATGTCGGAATAAAGAATCGCCGCGTCGACGCCGTATCGGCGCACGGGCTGAAGGGTTATCTCGGCGCTGATCTCGGGGTTCCGGAGGGTCTGGAGGATGCTGCCCGGACCCCTGATGGCGTGATACTCGGGCAGGCTACGACCGGCCTGGCGCTGGAACCACACGGGTACCCGATCGTGGGTTTCGCTTCGACAAGCCCTCAGGTAGTCGCTGTCGGCGAGTTTGTGGATCGGATGGTCGGAGGGGAGCATCTCGCACCTTCGTCGTCTTGCGTCGTCTTGCTGGAGGCGTCCGAACTCTGGTCAGCGCTCGGCCTTGTGCGGGAGGGCCAAGGAACCTACGTGACGCTACAGCCGATCGGTGGCTTTGGGCTCACGGTGTGGTGCTCATCGGTCGACTGGATAGCCTTGATGGTCCCCTAGGAGCGTGAGTCAGTATTCAGCCTTGGTGAACGTTTCGCCGTAGGCGAGATGTGTCCGAGCCCGAAGGGCTCACCCTAGCTGGACCTGCTGTGACTCGGTGGAGCGAGGCTTTGTGAGCGAACACCCCGAATTGGTAGCCGAACAGGCCTACATCGATCACGCCTACGCGTGTCTCGATGCTGCTCGCTCGAGGGCGACAAAACTTCGCAGCATGGTCGAGGTCGGTCGCGGAGGCACCACCCAGGCGCGCTATGAACGCGATGTCATCGAAGAGCAGATCCACACCCGCCTGAGCCAGCTCGAGCTCGGATCGGCATCGCTGGTGTTCGGCAGGGTCGACACCGTCGATGAAGAGGTGTTCCACATCGGGCGACTCGCCGTGGCCGACGAACATCAGGAGCCCGTGGTTGTCGACTGGAGAGCCCCGGTCGCCGAGCCGTTCTATCGGGCCACCGGCCGCGAAGCCATGGGACTGATCCTGCGGCGCCATTTCGTCACTCGCGGCCGCCAGCTGCTCGACATGGAGGACGAGCTCTTCGACCTCGACCGTCTCGACGACACGTACCAGGGTCACGGCGCTCTCGTCGCTGCGCTCGAACAGAACCGCAGTGGTCAGCTGCGAGACATCGTGGCCACGATCCAGGGCGAGCAAGACAAGATCATCCGTGACGAGCTCAAGGGCACGGTCATCGTCCAGGGCGGTCCGGGAACTGGCAAGACGGTCGTTGCGCTGCACCGTGCCGCCTACCTTCTCTACACCCACCGGTTTCCCCTCGAGGGCCAGGGTGTGCTCGTCCTCGGCCCGAACCGGTTGTTCCTGCGTTATATCGAACGCGTCCTTCCATCGCTCGGCGAGGCCGGCGTTCATTTGTCGGTTCTTGCCGACCTCATCGCCGATCTCTTCCCCGACACTCGTGTGCGTCTCTCCGACGCCCCCGAGCAGGCACGCATCAAGGGCGACCTAGCGATGATCGAGGTCGTTCGCCGGGCGGTTCGCGATCGCCAGAGGAGGCTTCGCGAATCCGTCGTGGTTCCCTTCGGTGTTGTCCGCCTCAGGCTGTCGATTGCCGATTCTGCCCAGATTGTCTCCGAGGCTCGTCGTCGCTTCAGGAACCACAACCGCGCCAGGACCTTTGTCGAGAACGAGGTCTTCAGACGATTGGCAGACAGCCATCGCTCCAAGCCCGATCCCGAGGTCGTTCGATCGCGATTGTTTCGCGATCGCGACGTCAAGGAGGCGCTCGAGTGGATTTGGCCGGTGCTGACCCCGCATCAGCTGTTGAGAGACCTCTTCGGCTCAAAGGCGCTCCTCCGGTCTGCGCTCGCTGCAGGGTTCCCGCAGTTCGACGAGATCGAACTCGACTCGACGGTTGCCGAACTGCACCGTGAGCGCGGCGACAGCCTCACCGACTATGTGTGGGCCGACGCTGACGTGGCGGTGCTCGACGAGGCCCACTCTCGCCTTGGCACTCTGCCCGCGAACAAGGACGAAGAAGAGGTCCGCACCTACGGGCACATCGTCATCGACGAGGCCCAGGACCACAGCCCGATGGCGCTTCGTATGGTCGCCCGCCGGTCGCTCAACGGATCGTTCACCATCGTCGGAGACATTGCCCAGGCCACCGCTCCGGGAGCCTCCTCTTCGTGGGGCGAGGTGCTCGATCTCCTGCCGACCGGGCGCCTTGAACCCCGCATTCGCGATCTGACGCTCAGCTATCGAATTCCCGCGCCGAACCTTCGGCTCGCTCTCAAGGTGCTAGCCGTTGCAGCCCCGGATCTGAGTCCACCCACGGCTGTGAGGGAGAAGGGCGCCGAGCCGACCATCGAGCGAGTCGATCCACACCGCTTGCTCGACGGCGCCATAGCAGCGGCCCTAGACGAGCTCAGCGTGCTCGATGGGGGAAGCGTCGCCATCATCGCCCCAGATTCTCTGATCGACGAGCTCGACCGCCGGCTGGCGGCTTCGGGAGTCGAGTACGGCCGGGCGACCAACGCTTCTCGCAACGTCACCGGCTCGCTTCATCCCGAGCTCGCGCTGGTACCGGTCACCCTGGTCAAGGGCCTCGAGCTCGACGGTTCGGTGGTGGTCGAGCCGGGTCGTATCGTCGCCGAGCAGCCGCAGGGGCTGCGGGCCCTCTATGTAGCGCTCACCCGTTCGACGAAACGCCTTGCAGTGGTCCATTCAGAGGAGCTTCCAGAGCCATTGGGCGGGCTCGTGGAACCCGCGAGCGATCCGAGTGGGCCACTGACCCTGTTCTGACAACCTCGATCATCGGGCGCCGACCCGGTTCGCCATCAGGGTGCCAGAACCAGCCTGACGCCGAGGTTGTTCTCTGGCCTGACCTCTCTGGTTCCGTCGTTCCGGCCGACGGCACCCGTCACATCGACGCCCTCGGTTCCGCTGAAGCGAAAGTGATGGAGCCGACCTGCTCGGGGCCCCATCCATGCGGCCGCGGCCGGCTCGGTCGGGTTGACCAGGCGCAAACGGGCAGGACCGGGCCAGGTCAGGTCTCGATATGGACCGAGTTGCTCGGATCCCTCGCCCACAACGGTCCCCCCAAGGACGTCGGCGAACATCGCCTCTGCGCTGTTGAGGTCTGCGACCAGATGCACCAGTCGTTCGAGTGAGGCCGTCTTTCCAGACCGACCTTCCGGGTGAGCCTCGGCTTCGGAGAAAACGGACTCTCCCTCGCCGTTCCCGCCTTGCTGGGCCATCTGTACGACGATGCCGTGTGAACTCTTCGGGTGAATGAATGCTTCTTGCCAGTTGTCGTCTTCGCGATTGACCCCGACCACTCGGTAGCCGTCTTCGATGGCTCTGGAGATCGCATCGTCGAGGAGCGGGACCCTAAAAGTGATGTGGTGTGGCCCGGGACCGTTGCGGTCGAGAAATCATCGGAGGAAGTCGAACTCGTGCACGTCGCGGGGTTCGAGGATCTCGATCCGTACGTCGTTCGCGAACGTTATCTGGCAGAAGTGGAAGCCCAATGACAGGCCGCCGCCCGCCCATCTGCCGCCGAGATCTCCGGCGTATCGGTCGACGTTGTCCCATCCGCTTTCGGACGCGATGGCGACGTGATCCAGGTCGATCTCCGAGGACATCGTCACATCTTGGAAGCAACGGGCCACGGCACCCAAATCGGCTCTACGAGTCGAAGGCGCTTCTGTCGGCGACGGACAGAGCTTCGTTGAAGTAACCGTACGTACCGGCGTCGAGTAGCTCTCGCCCGGCGCGGGCCAACGCTCCGTACGCAGCCCACACAAGTGCTCCACCGGTCGAGACCCGCCGAACTCCCAGCTCGCCCATCTCGGCGATCGAGGGTGCCCCCGGCAGGGCGAGAGCGTTGACCGGGAGTCCGACGTCGACCACACGGCGGAGATCCTCGGGGCGGATCACACCCGGGGCGTACACAACGTCGGCGCCGGCGTCGCGGAAGGCCTCGAGTCGGGCGGTCGTGTCGTCGATGTCGTCGATGCCGTAGATGTGGTTCTCGGCCCGTGCCGTCAACAAGATGTCGTGTCGCCTGGCTGCGGCGGTGGCGGCAGCGACGCGATTCGTCGCCGTGTTGATGTCGATGATCGCCTCCGTCCTCGGGTCGAAGTCCTCTATGGATATTCCCGCTGCGCCGGCCGTCGCCAGACGTTCGATGGTCTCGACGATCCCCGACGGTGAGTCGGCGAAGCAGAACTCGGCGTCGACGTTGATGGGTATCGCTACCGCTGCGGTCAGGTCGGCTACGTGGTCGACCAGCTGGTCGAGGGTCGTCTCCTGATCGTGGACCCCGAGTGCGCCGGCGAACCCCGAACTGGTTGTGGCGAGCGCCTTGAACCCGAGAGCCTCAAGGATCTTGGCAGAGCCTATGTCCCAGGGATTGGGGATCGCGAAGACACCTTCGGCGGTGTGCAGGTGGGCGAACTGAGTTCGGACATCGATCATCGCCCAATACTGTCGTGTTTAGGGCGCCCACGGACGCTCGGCCTGGTGAAACCCGTGTGGGGCGCACCGTGTTCGAGCCGAGCTCTGCAGCAGGTTCGGCGGGGTGGCTGTCCCAGCGTCTCAATAGGCTGATCGAGGTGCCGGCAGAAGTACTCGATCGTTTCTCGCCCGTGGTTCGCGAGTGGTTCGACACGACGTTCGCCGCGCCCACGAACGCTCAGACCGAGGGTTGGAGCGCAATATCGCAGGGCAAACACTCGCTGATCCTCGCGCCGACAGGCTCTGGCAAGACGCTTGCTGCGTTCTTGTGGGCGATCGATCGCATCATGACCGACCCGGTTCCCGACAAGGGCGAACGGTGCCGGGTGCTGTACATCTCACCTCTTCGGGCCCTGGCGGTCGACGTCGAGAAGAACCTCAGATCACCATTGCGTGGTGTCGCCCTCGCTGCCGAACGAACGGGCGAGTCCGTCCACGAACCGACGGTTGGCATCCGCACCGGCGACACGCCGCCGAACGAACGGCGTCGCCTCGTCACCCGCCCGCCCGACATCCTCATCACGACGCCCGAATCGTTGTTCCTGATGCTCACTTCGAAGGCTCGCGAAAGCCTCCGAAATGTCCAGTACGTCATAATCGACGAGATCCACTCGGTCGCAGCGACCAAACGTGGGACACATCTTGCGGTGTCGCTCGAACGCCTCGACGAGATCAGTGCCAAGGCGCCCCAGCGCATCGGCCTGTCCGCGACCCAGCGGCCTCTGGACGAGATAGCACAATTCCTTGGCGGCAGCGTTGCGGGCAAACCTCGCGATGTTGCGGTGGTCGATGTCGGTTCGACCAAGCAGCTCGACATCGAGGTCATCGTCCCGGTCGACGACATGGCCGAACCGGCCAGGGGCGCCGAGTTGCAGCCCGAGTCTCCGCAGAACTCGATCTGGCCGGCAATCCATCCTCGACTACTCGAGCTGATCCTCGATCACCGGTCGACGATCATCTTCGTGAACGCGCGGCGGCTGGCCGAACGGCTGGCCAGCCGGCTCAACGAATTGCACACGGCCGGATTGAACCGGGGCGACACCTACGAGGGTTCGTCCATCGCCGAGGGCGAGGAGTTGGTCAAGGCACACCACGGTTCACTCAGTCGCGAGCAGCGACTCCAGATCGAGGACGAACTCAAGTCGGGCCGGCTCCGCGCCCTCGTTGCGACCAGTTCGCTCGAGTTGGGCATCGACATGGGGGCCGTCGATCTGGTCATCCAGGTCGAGTCGCCCGGATCGGTGTCGTCGGGTCTTCAACGCATCGGCCGTGCGGGCCATCAGGTCGGAGCTCCGAGCCGGGGAAAGATCTTTCCAAAACACCGCAGTGACCTGCTCGAAGCCGCTGTGGTGGTCGAGCGGATGCGCAATGGGCTCATCGAACGTACTCACTACCCTCGTAACCCTCTCGATGTGCTCGCCCAGCAGGTTGTGGCCATCTGTGCGATGGAGGATCGTGCCACCGACGAGTTGCTGACGCTCGTTCGCCGAGCTGCCCCCTACCGCGACCTGAGCGACGAGGTCTTCGAGTCGGTTCTCGACATGTTGTCTGGCCGCTACCCCAGCGACGACTTCGCCGAGCTCAAGCCACGAATCGTCTGGGATCGGGTTGCCGGGGTGGTGAGGGCCAGGCAGGGTGCGGGCCGCCTGGCCGTCACCAATGCGGGCACCATCCCCGACCGGGGCCTCTACGGGGTGTTCCTGACCGACGGAAAACGTGTCGGCGAGCTCGACGAGGAGATGGTCTACGAGAGCAGGGTGGGCGAGACCTTTCTTCTGGGTGCCAGCACGTGGCGCATCGAGGAGATCACGCCGGACCGTGTGGTCGTGAGCCCGGCGCCCGGCCAGCCTGGAAAGATGCCCTTCTGGCACGGCGACGGACCGGGTCGCCCGCTCGAGCTGGGGCAGGCCATCGGAGCGTTCACCAGATCGATCATCGACGAACTTCCGGCCGACGTCGAAGTGGCCATTGCCGAAGGCGGCCTCGACGAGACGTTTGCCCGATTGGACGACAACAACGATCTCGACCGGCGCGCCGCTGCCAACCTCGTCGCGTTCCTGGCCGATCAGCGCCACGCCACCGGTGTGGTGCCAGACGATCGCACCATCGTCGTCGAGCGCTTTCGCGACGAGATCGGCGACTGGCGCGTCTGCATCTTGACGCCGTTCGGGGCGAGGGTTCATGCCCCCTGGGCCGTGGCGGTGCAGTCGAAACTCGAGGAACGTTTCGACATGGCGGTGGACACCATGTGGACCGACGATGGAATCGTCCTTCGGCTGCCCGAGAGCGAGGACCGGCTTCCCGACGACATCCTGCTCATCGCTCCGGACGAGATCGAGGACCTGATCGTCGCTCAGCTTCCCGGTACGGCCATGTTCGCCTCGCGATTCCGCGAGATTGCCGGAAGGGCCCTGTTGTTGCCGCGCCGCCGACCCGGCCAGCGAACCCCACTGTGGCAGCAACGTCAGCGGGCGGCGAACCTGCTTCAGGTGGCGGCGAGATACCCGTCGTTCCCGATGTTGCTGGAGACGTCGCGCGAATGCCTGCAAGAGGTGTTTGACGTCCCGGCACTTCGCGAACTTCTCGCCGATCTGCACAGGCGCAAGATTCGGCTCGTCTCAGTCGACACCGAACATGCCTCGCCGATGGCCCAGTCGCTGTTGTTCAACTGGATCGCCACCTTCATGTACGACGGCGACGCGCCGCTGGCCGAGAGGCGGGCGACAGCCCTGGCTCTCGACCGCGACCTATTGCGCGACTTGCTCGGTGCAGAAGAGCTGCGAGAGCTGATCGATCCGGGTGTGCTGGCCGACCTCGAGCTGGAGTTGCAGCGGTTGGTCGAGGGCCGCATGGCACGCGATGGCGACGAATTGACCGACCTGCTCCGCCTCCTCGGCGATCTGACCCTCGACGAGTTGGGGGCTCGCTCCACATTTGAGCCCGAGCCCGCCATCCGCGACCTGATCGAACACCGTCGGGTGGTCCAGATCTCGATCGGAGGTGAGGTGCGGTTCATCGCGGCCGAAGATGCAGGCCGATACCGCGACGCCGTCGGCTGTGCACTGCCCATCGGGCTACCTGCCGCATTCACCGAGTCGGTGGGTGACCCACTCGCCGACCTCATGGCCAGGTGGGCTCGTACCCATGGCCCGTTTCTTGTGTCTGAACCCGCCAGACGACTCGGAGTGCCGGTCGATCGTGCCCGTAGTGCCATTGTTCGCGTAGCCGCGTTGGGCAGACTGACACACGGCGAGTTCAGGCCCGATGGTCGCGAACGCGAGTGGTGCGACGTCGATGTGCTGCGTTCTCTGCGCCGACGTTCACTGGCTGCGCTTCGACGCGAAGTCGAGCCTGTCGACGCCGAGGCCTTTGCCCGGTTCGTGACTCGGTGGCATGGTCTCGACAGGCCCAGAAGAGGACCCGACGCTCTGGGGGACACACTCGTTCAGCTTCAGGGGGCGGCAATTCCTGCGTCGGTACTCGAGTCCGATGTTCTTGCCTCGCGAGTCCGCGACTACTCACCGGCCGCGCTCGACTCGCTGTTGGCGTCGGGTGCGGTCGTGTGGGCGGGGGCCGGCGGCCTGGGCTCCTCGGATGGACGGATCAGATTGGTGTTCAGAGAGCAGGCCGCCCTGCTGCTCGACCAGCCGACCGACGCACCCGGCGGGCCGATCCAAGACGCTCTCCGTGAGCAGCTCACCCGACGAGGAGCTTCGTTCTGGCCAGAGCTGTTGGCCTCGGCCGGTGTTGCCGACGAAGCCTCGGTACTCGAGGCACTCTGGGATCTCGTCTGGTCCGGCGAGGTCACCAACGACACTTTCGCGCCCGTTCGAGCCCTCCTGGCTTCGGGCTCCTCACGTCGGACGTCGACCCGCAGAGGCCGCCCGCGGCCAGGACAACTCAGACGCATCGGCCCACCGTCGGCGGCGGGTAGGTGGTCGTCTACACAAGCCCTGTTCGTGCCCCAACCGACGGCTACCGAGAAGTCGCACCTGAGGGCTCTCCAGCTGATCGAACGCCACGGTGTGTTGACCCGCGAAGGAGCCCTCGCCGACGGTGTTGTTGGTGGTTTCGCCGGAATCTACCCCGTACTACGTGCCCTCGAGGAGCGCGGCCAGGTCAGGAGGGGCTATTTCGTCGAGGGTCTTGGTGGCGCCCAATTTGCTGCCTCGGGTGCCGTCGACCGTCTCCGAGAGTTCCGCGAGGCGCCCGACCCTGCCCAGATCGACGTGTTGTCGGCCGTCGATCCGGCTCAGCCATATGGAGCAACATTGCCCTGGCCCGAATCTCGGGGAAGGCCATCGAGAACAGCGGGCACCTACCTGATCCTGGTCGACGGCACCCCTGTTCTTTTTGTCGAACGTGGCGGAAGATCGCTGGCTACTTTCGAACAGACCGCTCAGAAGTCGGTCCTGTGGATCGCTCCGCTCAGATCACTGGTCGACAGCGGACGTGTGAACGGGCTTCAGATAGCCAAGATCGATGGTGAGCCGTCACACGGCCACCCGATCGCCGACATGCTGTTGGCCGACGAGTTCTCTGCCGGCTACAAGGGCCCCACCTATCGTGCCTGAGGGCGACTCGCTGTGGAATCACGCTGCCCAGCTCAGGCCTGCTCTGGTGGGCGAGTTGGTCACCGATCTGCGAGTGCATCGGAATCGTAGGAAGGGCCCCAGACCCGGAGTGGCAGTCGAGAGTGTCGAAGCCGCGGGCAAACACCTGCTCATCACCTTCGACGACGGGGTCGTTCTCCACACTCATCTGCAGATGACAGGCGAGTGGCACCTATACGAGCCCGGTCAGCGATGGCGACGCGAGGCAGGCGCCATGCGTGCGCTGGTGCAGGTTGCCGATGCCGTTGCGGTCTGTTTCTCGGCCCCGACCGTCGCGCTCTATCACCCGGCCGAACCGGGCGTTCGCCCATGGCAGCAGATTGGGCCCGATCTATGTGTTCCCGACTGTGACTTCGACGATGTTGTTCTCCGCCTGGCATCGACCGGCCAAAGCCGGCAACTGGCCGATGTGTTGCTCGACCAGACCGTCGCTGCCGGGATTGGCAACGTCTACAAGAGCGAGACACTGTGGTTCTGCCGGCAAAGCCCGTTCGCTCCACTGACTTCGATCGGCGACGACCAGCGTCGGGTTCTCTACGAGATGGCGGCGAAGCTACTGCGTCACAACCTCGGCGACTGGCGACGCAATACCTACCGGGGAGGACTCGCGGTGTACGGCAGAAGGGGACGGGGATGTCCGCGTTGCCACAGCCGCATAGCGTCGGCCGAACACGGTGACGACATCGTGCGTGTCAGCTACTGGTGCCCTCGCTGTCAGCCGACACCCGAGCGGTGACGGCCCGTCGAATACGGCAACTCGTCTACAGGTGACCGACCGCTTCGAGCACGTTCATGCGGCTGGCCCGCCATGCGGGGAACAGGCCCGCGAATAGTCCACCTATACCGGCGACGACCAGGTAGATCGGCAGCAAGGTCCAGGGGATCCCGAACGAACTGATGAACGAGTCGGGCAGCGCACTGACAGCGGCCCAGCCAAACCCGAGACCGAGAACGGTTCCCAGCAGGGCTCCGAACACGGCGATCAGGATCGCCTCCCACAGCACCATCGACCAGACCTGGTTGCCCGTCATTCCCACGGCGCGCAGCATTCCGATCTCTCGTGTCCGCTCGAACACCATGAGCGTCATGGTGATCATGATTCCTAGGATCGCGATGAGGAAAGCGAACAACAGCATGACGTTGATGGCGATCAACATGCCATCGACGCTCGACTCGCTGCTGGCGATGAACTCCGACCTGTCCTCGATCTTGATCTGTGGGAAATCCGATGCAGCACCTTCGATGGCGGCGCGGGCCGTTTCGGCATCCACGCCGGCGGCGGAACGCGCCATGACGTAGAGATCGGAGTCGAGAGCGAAGTGTTGGTCCCACAACGCCAGGTCGATGACCCATTTGTGGCTGTCGAGGACCTGGGCCTCTGTGTAGACGGCTGACACCGTGAGCATCGCCTGTGCCCCGGATGCAAATTCGACGGTGACCTCGTCGCCGACGCCAACCGCCAACGTTTCGGCTTCGTCCTCGTGAATCAAGACCGACCCGGGACCTGTGTCGCTGAGCGACCCGGCGATGACACCAGGGTCGACCATGCCGTCGAGCTGGTCGAGGTTGGTGCCCATCACCCCTTCGACGTCGCCGTTCACCCGGATGTTGCCGTAGCGGAAAGCGGCCACCCGATCGAGTTCGTCCAGTTCGCGCAGTTGCTCCGCGAACCCGACGCCGAAGCCACCGCTGCCGAACGACTCGGGCTGGGCGATGTAGTCGGCGCTGATCGCCTCACCGAGGATGTCCTTGATGGTGCGCTTCAGTGACTCGCCGAAGACCGATGCCCCGACCGTCAGAGCGAGACCGATCATCAGTGCGCCGGCTGCGGCTGCGGTGCTGCGAGCAGAACGAGCGCTGTTCTGGCGTGCGAGCTGGCCCGAGACACCCAGGAATGGGAGTTTCTGCAGTGGAGCGCCGATGGTGCGTATGACCGGTGCGGCGAACAGCGGACTCAGCGTCGTGACCCCGATGAACACGAGGGTTGAACCAAATCCGAGGGCGACGGCGATGCCTGATCCCGAGACGTTGCCGAGAAGTCCGTTGGCGATCAAGAGGACGCCGATGGCGGTCAGTATGGCCCCCAGAATCAACCTTGCCCGTGGGCGTCCTTCGACGCGGAAGCCCTCTTGTACAGCGGCGGCTGGCGGCACGCGGCCGGCCTGGAATGCCGGCATCAGCGAAGCCAGCAGCGTCACACCCATACCGATGGTTATGGCTGTGATCACGGTGGCGACGCTGATGATGACGGAGAACGATGGCAGGGTGAAGCCTGCCGCGTTCATCAGCCACCGGACAGCGACCGCAAAGGCCGCCCCTCCCCCGATGCCGAGCAGGGAAGCCACCAGGCCGATGGTCAATGCCTCGGTCAGCACCGACGTTCGGATCTGTGTCGTCGTGGCGCCGATCGCTCTCAGTAGCGCCAGCTCGCGCAGGCGTTGGCCGATGGTGATGTGGAAGATGTTGGTGATCAGGAATGCGGCCACCAGCAACGCCACGAGGGCGAAGCCGGTGAAGAACCAGCCGATGATGTCGATGATCTGGCCGAAGTCGTCCTGGCCCTCCTGCACGACGGTCTCACCCGTGACAGCCTCGACGTTCGATGGCAGGACGTTCTGGATGCGCTCGACCAGGGCATCTGGATCGACACCGTCACCGGCCGCGACCGAGATGGTCTGGAGTTGGCCCGTGGTGTCGGTCAGTTCGCGCAACTCGTCGAGGTCGTACGCGACGAGTACAGCACCGACGAGGGCGTTGCTATCGCCAAAGCGCAACGAGCCGCTCAGCTCTAGGCTGGTGGGCCCATTCGGGAAGATGACCTCGTAGGTCTCGCCGATCACGAATGAGTGGCGGTCGATGGTGTCGATGTCCATGACCATCTGGCCTCGCCCGGGATGGCTGCCATCGACGAGATCGACGGGCGACAGCTGTGAATCGGTCCAGTTGAGAGCAAGGATCGGGGCCCCTTGCAGCGGCAGCGGGTCACCATCGGGATCGATCGGGATGATGCCCGTGAACCCGATACCGGAGGCGGTCTCGGCGACGCCGTCGACACTCTCGATCTCGCTCAGGAGTGATTCATCGAAGAGGGGAGCGGCCTCGAAGTCGCTCTCGGAGAACTCGACCACTCCACGAACCTCGACGTCGACGTCGGAGTAGATCTCGTCGAAGAGTTGATTGAAGGTTCCCTTGAGGCCGTCGCGCAGTACAGCGCTGGCCACCACGAAGCTCACACCGAGAAGCACGGCGAGCGTGGTGAGCAGGAAGCGGATGAAGTGTCCGCGGATTCCTTTGAGGGTGATTCGCAGCATCGCTCAGACGTCCAATGACCGGATGCGGTCGATGACGAGATCTGCGGTCGGGTCGGCGATGTCGTCCACGATGCGACCGTCGCCGAGGAAGACCACGCGGTCGGCGTAGGCAGCTGCGTTGGGGTCGTGGGTGACCATGACGATCGTCTGGCCGTGTTCGTCGACGGCGGAGCGCATGAACTCGAGGATCTGCTGCCCGCTCTTGCTGTCGAGATTGCCGGTCGGCTCGTCCGCGAAGATGATGAACGGCCTGCTGGCGAGGGTCCGGGCTACGGCGACGCGTTGTTGCTGGCCTCCCGACAGTTCGCTCGGCCGGTGAGACAGCCTGTCGGCCAGCTCGACTTGTTCGACGACCTTCATCAGCCACTCTTCATCGACGGCGGACCCGGCGAGAAGCTGGGGCAAGGTGATGTTTTCTCGCGCCGTCAAGGTCGGAACCAGGTTGAACGCCTGGAAGATGAAGCCGACGTTGTCGCGGCGAAGAAGGGTGAGCTGGCGACGCGACAGTGGGCCGAGCTCGGTCTGATCGATGAAGACCGAGCCGGTGGTCAGATCGTCGAGCCCAGCCATGCAATGCATCAGCGTCGACTTGCCCGAGCCGGATGGACCCATCACAGCGGTGAACTCGCCCGCGTAGAACTCGACGTCGATGGCTTCGATTGCGGTAACGGCGGTGTCGCCGAAACCGTAGGTCTTGGTGGCGCCGAAGGCGCGTGCCGCAGAAACACGCGTTTGGGCTTCATCGATCATGGTCATCGTCTGCTCCAGGGGGGAGGGGGTTCGGAACCGCGTGTTCACGCTAGCGCCGGTCGCGGTCAGATTCGCCCGACCGGGATGAACATGGGTCCCTAGACTGGATGTCATGCCTTGTCCGTCCTGCGGGTCACCCGTGCCAGATGGCGCGCGTTTCTGCCCCTCGTGTGGACACCTGCTCGTGCTCTCCGAGGAGCGCCGTGTTGTCACGGTTCTGTTCGCCGATCTGGTCGGCTTCACAGCACTGTCCGAAGGTGAAGATCCCGAGTTCGTCAAACACTTGATCGACCGCTGCTTCAGACGTCTGGTCGCCGATGTCACAGCCTTTGGCGGCACGGTCGACAAGATCGTCGGAGACGCGGTAGTTGCACTCTTCGGCGCTCCAAAGGCACACGAGGACGATGCCGAACGTGCTGTCAGGGCTGCCCTTCGTATGCAGCGCAGCCTGGTCGATGTGACCTCCGAGGTGGGGGTCGAAGTCAAGATGCGGGTCGGCATCAACACGGGCGAGGTATTGGTTGGTGCCATCAGTGCCGGTGGCGACTACACCGCAATGGGCGACACGGTGAATCTCGCCTCACGCCTCGAGTCGATGGCTGAACCCGGAGAGGTGCTGGTCGGCCCGACCACCCGCGATGCCACCCTCGACGCGATCGACTATGCCCCTCGCGGCAGTTTCAAGGTCAGGGGGCGCGACGAGGAGATCGAAGCTTGTGTTGCCGTCGGTGAACTGAGACCGCCCGGTCGTCTCCGCAAGGCCGTCAATGCTCCGCTGGTCGGTCGTTCGCCCGAGCTGAGCCACCTCGCGGCTGCGATCGACGCTTCGGTCGAGCGCGGTCGAGCGCACCTGTTGCTGATCGCGGGCGAGACCGGTCTGGGCAAGACCAGGCTCGCAGAGGAGATCGCCTCGGACTGCGAAGAGCGTCACGATGCCCTGGTTCTCGAGGGGCGGGTGTTGCCATACGGAGAGCCCAATCCATACAGGCCGATCGGTGAGGCGCTCGCCGCGGCATTCGAGATCGATGCCGGCGATTCGCTGCAGGCTGCGAGGCAGCGTCTCACGATGGTGCTTCGCCAGCTTCTCGGAGTTTCCGACAACGACCCGGGTCTCGACCAGGCCATCAACGCGGCGATGTTCATCCTCGGATACGAGACACCGATCGACACGTTCGAACCGTCCAGACTGCGCGAGGAGCTGAGGGTTGGCCTATCGACGATCTTCTCGTCCGTCGCCGAACGGCGCCCGGTGCTCGTCACCCTCGGCGACATCCACTGGGCCGACAAGCGCCTCCTCGAGTTGCTCGAAGGGCTTCTGGTGGCCCTCACCCACTCGCGGTTCATCGTCTTGACCACGGCCCGATGGATGGTCGACGAGGATCGGTGGGTGGTGCCCCCAGGTCGGCACAACACCACCGTCATCAACCTCGGACCCCTTTCGAAGAGCTCGTCGGACGAGTTGGTCCGATCTCTGTTGGGCGGCGATGTCGACGGGGCGTTGGTCGATGCCCTCTACGAACGCAGTGGAGGAAATCCGTTCTTCCTCGAGGAACTGACGGCGTTGCTGCGGGGCGCTGAGGGTGCCACCAGGCGAGACCTCACACACCGTCTCAAGCAACTCCCCGATACGTTGCGAGGGCTGGTGGCCGCTCGCCTCGACGCCCTCGATCCAGACGAGCGCTCGATGGTCGACGACGCGGCGGTCGTGGGCCGATCAGGCCCCGTGTACGCACTACTGATGTTGGCAACGCGAGCCGGTAGTGAGAAGCCCGAACACACCTTCGGAAGGCTGGTCGACAAGGACGTGTTCGCAATCGAGGCGGATCGTTGGGTCTTTCGATCCGACGTGGTGCGCGACCTCGCGTATTCGACTCTCACCAAGACGTCCAGGGCACTCAGCCACCTCGACATCGCCGAGTGGCTCGAGTCACATCGCGATGACACCCACCGCGCTGGCGAGGTTTCGGCCATCGCCAGGCATTTCAGCGCCGCCGCCTACCTTCATGTCGAGATGTCGGGTGTTCCGGGTTTGCCCGACGACATCGTCGACACAGCGATCTCGTACCTTCTGGAGGCTGGCTCGCGCGCGAGCGCTCGAGACGCGTTTCTCATCGCCGGTCGTATGTACGCCCAGGGCCTCGGCCTCACCGATGACGATGACCCGCGCAGGGCAGAGCTGGCTGTTGGACGCGCTCGAGCGAGGGTTGGACTGCGCGAACTCGCCGGAGCAGAGGCCGACGCTCTCGAGGCCAGGCGGGTGGCCGAACTGCATGGTGATGGTCGCACCGCGGCCGCGTCCACGACACTGTTGGGCGAGGCAGCGACCCTGGCCGGCAATCCTCACGAGGGCGAGTTCCTGCTCGACGAAGCCATCGAACTGTGGCGAGAACTCGACGATCCCGCTGAAGTGGCCGAGGCCCTGCGGCTGCGCGGTATGGCGCATATGGCTCTCGGCGACAGAGCCCAGGCTGAAAACGACTTCTCCGAAGCGCTCCACGTGTTCATGGCACTCGGCGACTCGACCGGCGAAGCTTGGTGTCAACAGAATCTGGCCTGGCTCTCATTCGAGAGTGGTCGAATCGACGAGGCGAATCAACGCATCGATCGGGCAATAGAGCTGTTCACCCAAAACGACGATGCCGGTGGGCTTGGCTGGGCTCTTGGACTCTGGGCCTTTCTCATGTTCCACGGTGGCGAGAGCTCCGAAGCCGAGGCGACCGCAACGATGGTGCTCGAGGAGGCCATCAAACGAGGTGATCGTTTCGGCGAGTCGATGATGCGGTTGTTGCTGGCGACCATCGCACTGTGGCGCGGCGAATGTCGCAAGGCCGTCGATTCAGCCCGTGAGGCGGTCGCTGTTCTTAGCGACAGCGATTCGGTCTTTGGGGAGGTCCAGGGGCTGGCGACCCTGACGCGCGCCCACGCAGCCCTGGGCAATCTCGACGAGAGCCGCAGGTCCATCGACGAGGCGCTCAAACTGGCGGAGTCCGAACCAGGGGCACCACAAGTCGACTTCTGCCACATGGTTGCCGGTGCCGCTCTGGCTCAGCTCGGCCTGGCCGAGCGATCCAAGGAAGAGCTCGACCTCGTCGACGATGACCCGGAGGGTCCCATCATCTTGGGCAGCATCGATCGGATGGTCACAAGGGCTGTCGTCGAACTGCAGCTCGGTCGGGCCGGCGAGGCCAGTGCGATTCTCCGGGTGCTCGACGACGCGGGCCCGCGCGGCCCATACCACGAGTGTATTCACGCGTTGGCAGCTGTCTGTAATGGCGACACTCGAGAAGCCATCGAGAGCGCCGATACCGTGCGGGCTTCGACGCGCGCCACGTATCTCGACCATCGATCGGCAAACCTGGCCAGGGCCCTGGCGTTCGCTCGTGATGGGGCAACCGATCGGGTTGTCGAAGCGTTCGACGAGGCGGTTGTCATCATCGACGCTACCGAGTCACGACTGTCCCAGGCGGTGGTGCGGCTCGGCCGTGCTATCGCATACGAGACTCTCGGTCACGCCGACGCGTCCGAGGCCAGGGCGGAAGCAGATAGTCACATGGATGCTCTAGGGGTAGCGCTGACCGGGTGGGAGAATCTTTTCCACCTAGCGCTCGCTACGAATGGGCCCGACCCGACAGCCGCCGGACGGTCCATGCCGGCGATGAATCGCAGCACCTGACGGTTGAGATCCTGTGCCCAACCGGGGGCATTTGGGGACTAGCGGATAGGTGCGGTCGAAGGTTGTCCGGGGTCATCGCCCACGCCCCGTTCGCTGCGCTCACCGAGCCGTTCGGCCCCGCCTCCGATCCGGTGGTCGCTTTCGCTCCTCTCCATCTGCGCGGCTCCGTGGCGTCGGGCCAGGAGTCTTGGGAGGGGGCTTGCGATGACGAGAGCGAGGATGGTCTCGCCAGGTCACTCGGTCAGATTGTGGGAACGATCGGCAGCGGGCCGCCGAAATCTGTGATGAGCTTGGTCCATGTCGTTTAGCAAGATTGGTGTTGTCGGTTGTGGGCTCATGGGATCGGGGATCGCCGAGGTCTGCGCCAAGGCCGGACGAGATGTAATCGTCGCCGAGTCTTCATCCGAGGCCCTTCAGGCGGGTGCCGCCCGAATCGAGAAGTCTCTCGGCAGGGCGGTCAGGGCAGAGAAGCTGACCGAGGACGAGATGGCTTCCACGATGGCGAACCTCACGTTCGTCGACTCACTCGGGGCCATGGAGGATCGCGATCTTGTCGTCGAGGCCGTCCTCGAGGATGAGGCCGTGAAGGTCGCCATCTTCGAGCAGCTGAGCGATGCCGTCTCGGTCCCCGGCGCTGTGCTCGCATCAAACACGTCCTCGATTCCCATCATGAAGCTGGCCATGGCAACTGCCAATCCCCAGCAAGTGGTCGGGGTCCACTTCTTCAATCCGGTGCCGGTCATGGGTCTCATCGAGCTGGTTTCGTCCCTGCTCACAAGCGACGAGACCGTCCAGAGATGCCGCGATTTCGCCACCGGGGTTCTGGGGAAGCGGGTGATCGACTCGCAGGACCGCGCCGGGTTCGTCGTCAACGCCCTGCTCATCCCCTACTTGTTGTCGGCTATCAGGATGATGGAGTCTGGATTTGCCAGTGCGGAGGACATCGACGCTGGGATGGTGCTCGGGTGTAATCATCCGATGGGTCCTCTGGCGCTCACCGACCTGATCGGACTCGACACCACCATGGCGGTTGCCGAATCGTTGTACGAGGAGTTCAAGGAACAGCTCTACGCCCCACCTCCGCTGTTGTCGCGTATGTGCGACGCGGGGCTTCTCGGACGCAAGAGCGGACGTGGTTTCTTCGTTTACAACCGGTGACATCGATTGCCCCACTCGAAGCGGTCGTGTTCGATCTCGGCAATGTGTTCGTCGAATGGAGCCGCGAACGTCTGTACGAGACGCTCATCTCCGACGCGGAACGCAGGCGCGACTTCCTCGACTCGGTTCTGACGGTCGACGTGAACCTCAGGCTGGACCGCGGCGAACGTTTCGACGATGTCCTGGCCGAAGTCGCGGCTGCCCATCCATCGTGCGCCGATCTCGTCGCCGCTTTCAAGACGAACTGGACCGACAGCCTTGGCGATGTCAACTGTGACATGGTCTCGCTTCTCGACGATCTGAGAGGTCAGGTACCTGTCTACGCATTGACCAACTGGTCCGGCGAGACCTTCCCGATCGCGAGGGCCCGGTTCGGGTGGCTCGACTGGTTCGATGGGCACGTGGTCAGCGGCGAGGAAGGGACCGTCAAACCCGAGCCCGAGATATACCGAACGGTCTCGGACCGGTTCGGGCATGCTCCAGATGGCCTCTGGTTCACCGATGACTCGCAGGTCAACGTCGACGCCGCCAGGGTGTGTGGCTGGCGGGCCGAGTTGTTCGAAGGGGCGGCGTCTGTTCGACGTCAGCTCATGGCTCTCGGCCTCAGAATGTGAACCCCTATCCCGAGCTGCTAGACGGTTTGCCACGTACCCGCCAGGCCGAGTGGTCTGGTGCCGCCTCTCCAACTGCGAGGAACTGTGACCGACAACCCCGTACCCAGTGGAATCGACGCAGAGCGGGTTACGAAATGGCTCGACGAGAACGTCGAGGGATGTGTGGGTCCCTATGGGTTCGACCTCATCGCGGGTGGACATTCGAACCTGACGTTCAGCGTTCGGCCGGCTGAGGGTCCGCGACTCGTCCTGCGGCGCCCTCCGCTTGGCCAGGTGCTCGCCACCGCCCACGACATGGAACGAGAGCACAGGATCATCACCGGTGTGGGAAGCACGTCGATGCCCGTCCCCAGGGCGGTTGGACTATGCACCGACATCGAGGTGAACGGGGCACCGTTCTACGTGATGGTCCATGTCGACGGCCCCGTCCTGCACTCCGATGAAGAGGCAGCAGAGGTCGACGAGATCGAACGAGCATCGCTCGGCGTCGACGTCATCGAGGTACTCGCCCAGCTTCACAGCATCGAACCAGACGACGTCGGCCTCGGCGACCTGGGCAAACGCGAAGACTATCTGGGCAGGCAACTCAGGCGCTGGAGCCGTCAGTGGGAGCAGTCGAAGACCCGCGACCTTCAGGCCATGGAGGACGTCCAGGCCCTGCTCGCCGCGGAGATGCCCGAACAGGTCGGCTCGGCAATCGTTCATGGCGACTACAGGCTTGGAAACATGATCGTGGGTCGGGGCAAGGTGTGTGCTGTCCTCGACTGGGAGCTCTGCACTCTTGGTGATCCTCTCGCCGATGTCGGCTACCTGATGAACAACTGGGTCGCTCCGGGCGAGACGCAGGCGAGCTCCAGCGCCCCGACGCTGGCCGGAGGTTTTGGTGAGCGCGAACACCTGCTGGCGCACTACGCGGAACTGACCCGGAGAGATGTGTCAGCGATCGACTACTACAGGGCCTTCTCCTTCTGGAGACTCGCGGCCATTGTTGAAGGTGTGCTGAAGCGCTACCTGGGGGGTGTGATGGGCGATTCTGAGGCAGACACCGAGTACTTCCGGCTCCAGGTCGAGGATCTGGCCACCCGCGCATTGGAGCTGCTTCGCCCTTGAAATCGGTGATCGTCCGTCCGATGGAGACGGGTGATCGAGACCACGGTGCGACATCCACGGCTTCTCGCCCTGCTGGCCGGACTGCTGGCGACCGTTGCCGCGGTCGCCTTGGTCGGCCCCCGGGACTCAGCGGTTGTCGGCGTATCCGATGCCGGAGCCCAAGACGGCTCCTCCGAGATCCAAGAATCCTCCTCGACGACAGAAACAGTTGATGACGGTGTGGTGCTCACTGCGCCCGGTGAACTCGTCTCGGTCCTAGAGGGACCGACTCCCACCAGCGCGGGCACCGGTGGAGAAGTCGGGATCGCCGGCACGCCGCCGGTGTCGACGGCAGCTCCCTCCGCCGACTCGACACCGACGACGTCCGGCGAAGGTACGCAGGTGACCACGACCGTCGATACCGGCGCCGTGCAGACAACAACCCAGCCTGAGGAATCGTTGGGCGACGGGCAATCGCCGGCGACGACGGCGGCCGAGGTCTCTCTCGACGAAAGCTCCTCGGCAGTCGCGGGTGATGGCCTCGACGTCCTGATGTCCGCGCCTGAGATGTCGGGTTCGACGCGGGGGACCGATGTGGTCATGAGCCCGCTGGTCGGACAGGTCGGAACCCGCGATTCCAATTCGGTGCCCTGGATGATGCTGATCTCGGCGAACTTTGGAATCTCCGTGTTCGCTCTGGCGCTGCTGCGGCTGCGCCGCTGAGCGAGATGTCGAACGGTGAGCGGACGGGATCGAGCGAGGTTCCGGCAGTGGGCGAAACGCCCGAGAACGGCGAGAACAGCGATATCGAGAGGCCGGTTGTCGAGCCATTCCAGCGGTTCACGGCGGTAGTCACGGATGAGTCGACGGTCCCCTTGAGCGACCGGTCATCGGCGCCAGACGATGGCGAGGTGAGCGCGGATGACACGATCATTCCGGCGGATCCTGATCCGGACCCCGACGTTGAGAACGAACCCGACGATTCTGATCCTGTCGGGCAGTATCGACGCAGGGGTGGGTTCGTGAATGGGATCGTGCTCGGTGCCGTGATCGGCGGCATCGTGGCGGCCTTCGTCGCCATCGCCGTCGACAGATGGGTAACTCCCGAGCCCGCCGCATCACTCGACGTCAAGGAAGTGCTGACCCAGATCGAACCCGCCGTTGTGCGCATCTCGATCGGTGCTGAGGGCATCAGCGGTGTCGGCGCAGGCACAGGGTTCTTCATCGACACCACGGGAACCGTTGTCACCAACGCCCACGTGGTCGAGGACGCCGATGTCATCACGGCGGAGCTGAGCGACGGAAGGGTCTACGAAGCGGAATTGCTCGGAGCCGATCCGACTCGCGACCTGGCCGTCGTCAGAATCGACATGGAAGAGCCCGCCGTGCCGGCACGGTTGGGATCCAGTGATGGGATAGCCGTCGGCGATCCGGTTCTGGCCATCGGGAATGCTCTCGGCCTGGCTGGTGGGCCGACCGTCACGACCGGCATCGTGTCGGCTCTGAACCGAACCGTTCCCACCGAGTCGGCGCGCCTGACGAACGTCATCCAGACCGACGCAGCTATCAACCCGGGCAACTCGGGCGGGCCACTGGTCAACGCCGAAGGTGAGGTCATCGGGATCTCGACCGCCATCGCCGGGGACGCCGAGGGGATTGGCTTCGCCATCGCCATCAATCACGCCAGACCCGTCATCGACTCTCTTGTTCATGGCATTGTGCCGACCAGGCCCCTTCTCGGAGTCCAGGTCCTCGACGTTCGCAATATCTCCGCCGCCGAGCGCGACGACTTTGCCGTCAGCACCGATGGAGGAGCCGTGGTGTTGGATGTGACCGCTGGTGAAGCTGCCGACGCGGCCGGAATCGAGGTGGGCGACGTGATCGTTCGCTTCGAGGGTCGAGAGGTCCAGAGTGCAGCGGAGCTTGTTGACGCAGTGCGCAAGAGCGACATCGGACGAGAGGTCTCGATCGGATTCATGAGAGGTGAGGACCGGTCAGAGGTCGAGGTGCGTCTCGGCGAACTGCTCGGCGCGGGCGGCTGAAACACAAGCCTCCGCAGACCATCGTCCCGGCTTCGTGAAGTTGTCTTGGGTCGAAGGCACCAAAGTGTCGCACCCTGTTGCTACGTTGCGAGGCAATGCAACAAGACGAACGGTCGGCGCCCGGCCTCGACGATTCTCCACCGCCACAACTCGAGGACGAGGCGACCTTCGTCGCCCTGGGCGACGTGCACCTCGACACCCCCTTCGCCTGGGCTCCCGAAGCGGTCTCTCGCATGCGCCGAAACGATCTTCGCGATGTCCTGTCAGCCGCCGTTGCTGTCGCCGCCGAAGTGCAGGCCGATGCGCTGCTGTTGGCCGGCGACATCTATGAACACGAGCGCGTCACGCCAGACACCGCACGGTTCATCGCTCGCGTTCTCAACGGCTGCGAGACCCAAGTGCTCGTCTCGCCCGGCAACCACGACTGGCTTGCAGCTTCCAGCGTCTGGGCGACGGCTGCGTTCGAAGATCACGTTCACATCTTCGATGGACGCGAGCTCGAGCCATTCGATGTCGGGCCCACCACCGTCTGGGGTGCCGCACATCACCAGCCCTCTGGTACCGGCAACTTCCTCGACGGCTTTCACATCGACCGTCACGGGTTCAACCTCGCCTTGTTCCATGGGTCGGAGAAGGCCGGCTTCTCGATTGAAGAACCAGAACACTCCGGCAGTTCCAAACAACCTCACGCACCGTTCGAAGCGCGTCAGATCCCGAACGCCGGGCTCGATCATGCTGTGGTGGGTCACTTCCACCGTCGGCGCGAGGCCATCCACCACACCTATCCAGGCAATCCGGCACCACTCGCGTTCGGAGAGCCGGGCGATGGGGGAGCCGTGGTTCTTCACATCGATGCCGTCGGTGGCATCGATCGACAGTGGCGGGACCTCTCGCAGCGTTCCATGCACGACATCGAGATCGACGTTTCAGGGTGCCTCGACGCCTCGGCCATCCGAGATGTCGTGGCCGCCCGAACTGGTCACCTCGAGGGTCTGATCAGGTTGAACCTCACCGGCGAGGTGGAGCAATCGATCGAGCTCGTCGATTCCGATCTGCTGTCGGCGGTCGGAGCCAGCGTCGATCACGCTGTGGTCCGGCGATCGAAGCTGCGCCAAGCCCTCGACCTGACAACTCTCCGGGGTGAGGCGTCGGTCCGAGGCCAGTTCGTCAGAGCCGTTCTCGAAGACCCCACCATCGATGACGAAACCCGATACGCAGTTCTCGCCACGGGGCTGCGAGCACTCGACGGGCGACGAGACCTGGACGTCGCGTCATGAGATTCAACCGGGTGACTGCGGAGGCGTTCGGACCCCTCGTCGACGAAGAGCTCGACCTCTCCGGTGGCCTCAACGTGATCTGGGGTCCCAACGAAGCGGCCAAGTCGTCTTGGCATGCCGCTCTTTATGCGGCACTGTGTGGTCGGCGTCGGGGTCGCGGAGCCGCTCAAAAGGACGAAGGCTTCCGCCGGCGCCACGAACCTTGGGACGGCGATCGCTGGTCGGTCAGTGCCATAGTCGACCTCGACGATGGCCGCTCCATCCGTCTCGCCCACGACCTGGCGAACAAACACAGCGACGTCATCGACGCCCAGCTCGGACGCCCGGTGGACGACGACATCGTTCACGACGGTTCCCCCGACGCAGCGGTGTGGTTGGGGCTCGATCGTTCGTCATTCCTTGCCACAGCGTGTGTGAAGCAGGCCGACATCGGTGCAGTCGTCGACGATCCGGATGGCATTCGCGAGCTCATGCAACGCGCCGCCTCAACCCTTGGGGGTGAGGTCACGGCCGCCCGGGCCATCGACGCGATCACGGCGTTCAAGAAGGAGGCTGTCGGCCAGGATCGCGCCAATGCGGTCAAGCCCCTTCGAAGGGCAATCGAGGCTCACGATCGAGCCAGCGGCCGGCTCGACGCGACAACTCGTGCCCACGGCGACTATCAAGCACTGCTGGCCGAGGTCGACCAGGCGTCGAGTCGCGTCGATCAGGCCAGAGCCGATCACGACAACGCCGTCCAGCGTGTGCGTCGTGTCGAAGCCCACAAGATCCTCGACGATTTCGGGCAGATAGAGCTGTTGGCATGTTCTGTCGACGGTTCCGACAACACCGACGACCTCACGTCCGACACCGACATCGACATCCTCGCCGGTCTTGTCATCCGTTGGGATGCCGTCGATCGGTCGGGGCAATTCGATGGTCCGACCCTCGACGAGATCGAGACCGCGATCACCGCAATGCCACCCGAACCAACGGGTCCCACCACTGAGCACCCGTCGGTGGTTGACGCGGCCGACCAGGTCGACCGCCTCAGGGCTGCACTCGACGGACTATCCGAGCCGCCGCCGGTCGTGGGTGCCGACGTGTCGACCCTCGACGAAGCTGAACACCGAGCGGTCTTGGCCCGCACTCCCGAGCCGCGCGATATGGGTTTGGTGGCTGCCCTCGAGGTGGCTCAGGAGTCTCGTTCCTACCAGCGCCAGCACCGAATGCGAAGAACCGCTCTTCTCGCGTTTGGTTCTCTGGCTGCGGTCGTGGGCCTGGTGCTCGTACTCTTCGGGTCGAATGCGGTGGCCGTGGCCGCATTTGTGGTGGCTGCTGCAGCGGCCGCTGGTGGTCTTCTCGGGACAACGGCCGACGACACCGAAGAAGTCGAGGCCATCGAGGCCGCTCTTGCCCAGCATCGAGAACAGGTTCTCGAGCACCACCACGATGTGAACGAGGCCAACGACTGGCTCGGCCGTCGGGGTTTCGTAGCCGACCCGGCGTCGATTCGCCAGCTGAGTATTGCGCGATCAGCCGCAGACGCAGTGCGAGAACGCTGGCTGGAGCAATCCAGCCAACTTCAACTAGAACACGACGCCGCGTGTGAACGACTCACATCGTCGCTCATCGATCAAGGCATCTCGGTCGTCGATCTCGATGAAGCTCTGGGCCGCTACCGAGGTGGGGTTGAAACAAACGCCCGAAGCGCCGACGCCAGACGCAAACTTCCGTTGCTGCTCGAGCAAAGACGAGAACGCCTGCGCGAACAGCAGCGCGGAGCAGACGTGGCGCACTTGTGCGCCGAGTTGGCCGAAGCCATCAGGGCAATCCGTCCGGCGGCGCCCGTCGACGATTTCGACGATCTGGGACAGCTGGGTCGCGAACTTCTCTCAGAGCTTCGTTCCGAACAGAAGCACAACTCCGAACACATGGCGGCCAGGCAACGCCTGCAGATCCTCCTCGCCGACAGGACGTTCGACGAGGTTGCCGCTCAGGCAGATGAGGCTGGCTCGTTTCTGGCTAGCCACGGGTCCGAGCAAGTGTCTGACGACGTGGGTCAACCGTCGACGGTTCCCCATCTGAACCACCTGTTGACAGAAGCCGAGAAACACCGTTCCGAACTGAGCGGTCGACTCAACTCCGTCGACACAAACGGTGTTGACGTTGCGGCCGCCGAGGCGGCCGTGTCCGAGGCCGAGCGTGAGGTCGAGCGGGTCCGCCGACTGTCCGAGGTTCTCGATCTCACCACAGCACACCTGGCGAGCGCCGAGGCCGATGCCTTTCGCAGGGTTGCCCCACTTGTGGCCCGCGGGGTGACGCAACACATCGCCGAGGTCACCGAGGGGCGCTACGTCGAGGCGTTGGTAGATCCCGAAGCCCTCGAGGTCACGGTCCGCGATCGAGCGGGCCGCTACCTCTCCGCCGGGGCGTTGTCCCACGGCACCACAGAGCAGGTGTTCCTGTTGTTGCGCTTGGCCATGGTCAAGGTGCTCACCGCCCCCAACGAGTCATGCCCGTTCATCATCGACGACGCCACCGTGCATGCCGACGAGGAACGGACGCGAGCCCTTCTCTCACTTCTGCACAATGCGTCGCACGAGCGCCAGATCGTGCTCTTCACCCAGGAGACATCGGTCCGAGATTGGGCCCGGTCGAATCTGAGCGAGGGCGACCGCCTAATCGAGCTGGCACCCACGAGCTGACGTCGGCGGCCTTTGGGCCGACCCTACCGAGGGTGTGGAGACCCGCCGGCCAGGTGAACGAAGCGGTCGATTCGTGTCACCAGCCGCCCCAGGCCCGCTTCCCAGAAGCCTTCGTCCGAGAGGTCGATACTGAACTCGGTTGCGAGCTGGGCAACCGGTGCCATGGCGGTGCGCGACAACAGGCTGGTGTAGCGGTCGATGAATCTTTCGGGATCGTCCCGCCGCACCTTCACGAGACCAAGGGCAAACAGCAGGCCAAAGGTGTACGGGGTGTTGTAGAACGGCGAGAAGTAGTGAGGCTTGACCGCCCACATGTAGCGATGGTGATCGGCGATGGCGTCTCCGTAGGACGACGCTTGGGCAACGATCATCAGCTCACACATCTCGGCTGCTCGCACCGTCCGGTCCTTGCGCAGTTCGTACAGATCGCGTTCGAACAGATACCTCGAGTGAATGTCGACGACGATCTGGGTGGCGGCCGACAGGTCGGTGTTCAATAGGGCGAATTCGTCTTGTTCGTCGCTGTCGTCGAGCAGTGAGTCGGTGATGATCGTCTCGCAGAGGATCGATGCGGTCTCGGCCAGCGCCCGCGGTGTGCGTCGCTGGAACTCGGTGCGATCGGCCAGTTGGGTGTTGTGAAATGTGTGGCCCAGTTCGTGGGCGAGCGTCTGGACGGCACCGTGGCTGTGGTTGAAGTTCAACAGAATCCTCGAGACGTCTCCTTCGACGGGCACACAGAAGGCCCCATCTCGTTTGCCGTCTCGAATCTCACCGTCGATCCAACCCTCGTTCGTCGCTCGATCCACGAGGCTTCCCAACTCGGGGGAGAACCGGTGGAATGTCTCGCGAATGGTGCTGACGGCACTGCTCCATGAGATTTCTCGGCTATCTCCGAGTGGTGCTACTAGGTCTGCCCAATTCAGTTTGGGGCCGCGATCGAGAGCCCGAGCTTTTGCCGCACAGAACCGCCTGAAATGAGGAAGGTGACCCACAACCGCGGCGTTCATCGCTTCCAGGGCTTCGCGATCGATTCCGTTTTCGAACAGGGCCGGTGCCAGGTCGTCTGGCCAGCCGCGTCGACGATTGAGTTTTGCCTGGGCACCGACGAAGGCGTTGAGCGCAGCGGCCATCGGGACTTCGTTTGTTTCCCAGGCCTCCAGCTCGGCCGCCAACGCCGCGTCGCGCACCTCGGCTCTGGGATCCGAGGCCAGTGACCTTGCCTGAGGCATCGAGATCGTCGACGAGATCGCAGCAGCGACGCTGACCGGAATACGAGCGGCTATCTCGTCTCGCATCTGCCGCCACGCGACCGCTCCATCGAGTCCGAGTTCCAGGGCGAGCGCTTCCTCGTCGTCGGTCATTCGGTGGCCGGCGATGGTCGAGGCCTTGGCGAGTGTGTGGCGGTAGTCGCCGAGTCTTGGGTCGAGATGGATCAGATCGTCGATGTTGTGTCGGCCGATGAAGGCGTCCAGGCGTCCTGCCAGGTTGCTCAACGATCCCGAGAGGGCGACTAGATGCACCTGTTCGGTGGCTGCCTTTCCGTCGGTCGCGTCGGTGCTCACCAGGGCGTGCACGAAGGCTCTCGCGCGTCGTTGGGTCTTGAACACGTGCTCCAGTCGTTCGATCGCAGACACGACCAGGGCCGCCGACTCCGCAGTGGTTTCTTCTGGTGTGCCGCCACCGATCCGGTGCTTGTCGAACCAGACTCCGATGCGGCCGATGTCTGTGGCGACGCTCTCGGTGTCGGCGCTGAACGAGCGGTCGTCGAGCGAGGTGTAGATCTGGTCCAGCCTCCATCTCGGCGCTTCCTGGGCGTCGTTCACTCGCTCGCTCTGTTCAGCTGGTCCGGTACCGGGTTCGCATCGGTTGTCGACACTATCCGCGGTCGTGGATCGGACGCACCCTGGCGTTTACATCACGACTGTGCAAGAGTGCGTGTGCGGGCGTACGGCGGCTGGGTGAGATGAACGTTTCGGATCACAATTCAACCCGCGGTGACAGGCGGCGCGAGTCATCGGGACTGGTCGGCACCAGGCTGGTTGTCGCTGTGGCGGGTGCCGTCTTGTTGGCTTCCTTGCTGGCTTTTGCCGTCGCTGAGTCGGCGCAGAGTAATGCGCCGGATCCTGTGGCCCCGGCTATCGATCAGCCTGTCGAGTCGTCGACGACCGTGGCCACAACAGCGACGCAGCCACCCGCGTTGGTCACCTCTGTGCCGACACCGTCAACCGGTGAAGCGACTGCGTCGACGACGGTCACGACAAGCGTCGCGTCGACGACGGTGCCTCCGATCACTGTCGCAGCTTCTACCACCGAGGTGGTTGCCACGATTGGGACTACTCCGTCGAGCCGGGTCGAGCCCGATATGACACTTGGCACGGTGGTGGTCGAGGAGGTGGTTTCGCCCGATCCGCCTCTGACTCTGGGCACGGTGCCTGTGGTGGTGTTCGAGCCTGAAGGCTGATCACTCCTGGGGTTCGTTGTCCGAACTCGCACTAGGGTCTCAAGTGAACGTTCTGGGGGGGGTGTCGTGTACGCGCTTGGTATCGATTTGGGTACTACGTACTCGGCCGCGGCGATAGCGACTCTTGATGGTCGGGCCGAGATGATGCCGCTCGAGCACGCGTCGGTGGTCATTCCTTCGGTGATTGCCATCTCTGCTGGTGACGAACCCGTGATCGGGCAGGCTGCTCAGCGCAGGGCGGTGACCCACCCCACGTCGGTCGGTCGCGAGTTCAAGCGCAGGTTTGGTGATACCACTCCAATCCTGCTCGATGGGCAACCGCACCAGAGTCAGCAGCTGATGGCCTATTTGGCCAAGAACATCATCGACAAGGCGACGAGCGAGCGCGGTGAACCTCCTGCTGCGGTGGCCATCACATATCCGGCGAACTGGGGTCCCTACAAACAAGAGCTGCTTCGAGATGTCGGCAAGCGCGCGGGGCGTGCCGACGCAGCCTATTTCGACGAGCCGACCGCGGCAGCGTCGTGGTATGCCCATCAGGCTCGTATCGAGGTGGGCGACATGGTCGTTGTCTACGACTTTGGTGGCGGCACGTTCGATTCGGTGGTTCTGCGGCGCGGGGTCGGCGGGTTTGAGGTGGTCGGCGAGGCGACGGGTATCGAACGTCTTGGTGGGATCGATCTCGATGAGGTTGTGGTCAGCTTTGTCTTGCGGTCTGCGGGTGTCGATCTGGCCGCTCTCGATCCGAGCGATCCGGCGACGTTGGCTGCCATGGCGAGGCTTCGAGACGAGGCGCGCAGCGCCAAGGAGGCTCTGAGTTCGGACACGTCGACCCACTTGTTGGTCGAGCTGGGCGGTGTGAGTCTTCAGGTGCGTCTGACCAGGAGCGAGTTCGAGGATCTTGTTCGTCCTTCGATTCGTGACACGCTGATCTCTGTCCGCCAGGCCGTCGATAGTGCGGGGGTGACTCTCGATGATCTGTCGGCTGTGTTGTTGGTGGGCGGTTCGAGCAGGGTTCCTCTCGTTGCTGAGGTCGTCGGTTCTGAGACCGGTCTTCCGATCACCGCCGATGCGCACTCGAAGAACTCGGTCGCTCTTGGTGCTGCTCTCCTGGGTCTCGATTCGTTACGCCCGGCCAGGGATGTGGAGGCGGTCGCACCGGTAGCGGCAGAGGCCAGCCCCGGATCCGAAACGGCCACCGTGTCGGTGCCATCGCCGTCAAGCGAGGCACGGGTCAAGTCTGCCTCGACTCCATTCGAGCAGCCCGCAGCGGGCGATCCGAAGGGCCCCCCGTTTGCCCTCATCGGGGCGGGCCTTGCCGTGGTCGCCATCATCGTCGTCGGAATCGTTCTGGCGACGGGTGGAGGCGACGGGTCCGCCTCGTCCACAACGGCTGCGGCACCGCCCACCACCGAAGCGGCTGTTTCGGCCACCACCTCGGTTCAACCCGACGAGACCGTTGGCGATGTTGGGGTTACCGACACGATCGCCCCAACCTCAGAGGTCGATGTTGTCGAGGAGCCGGTGGCGCCAGGCCGTTCGGATTCTTGGGTCACCGGGGCTCACGCCGACCCGGGCCGCACCGACAATTGGCGGTCCCCGGGGCCCACGACTCTGCCTTCTGTCATCTGGCGATCTTCCGATCTGGTCGGTGGCGACCCCGTTGCCGTCGACGGGGTGATGTACGCCTCGTTCCAGGATGAAACGGTAAGGGCCGTCGACCTTGCCACTGGCGAAGACATCTGGGTCCGCGAGACCAGCTTTGGTTCTCGAACCCCAGCCATAAGCGAGGACGGTTTGTTCTACGTCGACGCGTTCGACGTGGTCGCTGTCGATCGTGCGACGGGGACCGAGGAGTTGTACCGGCTCACTCCTCCGTCGGAGGCAATCGAGATCTCCCCTCAGGCTCCCACCGTGGTCGACGGCCGGCTCTATGTCGTCTACTCCGGATTCGATGACGGAACCTGGACGAACGACCTCTTTGCGATCGATCTCGACTCTGGTGAAGTCCTGTGGCACTGGCCAAACACTGCGGAACAGTCGGCGCTGCCCGTCATCGTGGATGCCGGCGCGGTGACCGTGGTCGTGGACGGTGGCGTCTTCGTGCTCGAGAGCGCCACCGGCGCGGAGCGGTGGTCAGCCGAACTGACCGGAGACATCTCGCCGAACGAGGCTCTTGCCGTCGATGGTGTTCTCGTGCTTCGCGATTCGAGACTGCGTGCCTTCGATCTGGCAAACGGTGAACAGTTGTGGTCGGACCCCGATTCCGATCTGCGGCTCGCCCACGCCGACGGATTCGTCTTCACGCACTCGCTCGACATGCGTGCAGTCGATATTGCAACCGGCGATCTGGTGTGGTCGACCCGGTGGGATGGCCCCCTCATCTCGGGCGCCATCGCCATCGGTGAAGGTGTCGTCTACGGCAATGGAACGTCCAACGGTGGGCTCGCCGCCTACGACATCGCGACCGGCGCTGAGCTCTGGAAGCTGGTCGACGAAGAGGTCTTTGAATCCAGCCAGGAGATCCTGATCCACGACGGGTACCTCGTCGGTGTCGATCAGCAACGCCGCCTCGTCGTCTACGGCTGACCTCCAAACAAGTCCTCACCATCTGGTGGAGCCTCTCGAAATTGACGATCGGGCACGGTGACCATCCGCTGTTGCTGGACCGTGAGGGTCGACCTCCGGCGTTGGCGAATGCGCTTTGCTCGTGTGCGGTCACACTTCGTGGGCTCGCTCAGATGATCGGGCCGCGTGCGGAGATCTCGACGGTGTCGCCGACGTTCGCGACCTGGTAGCAACGGCGACGAAGATGTCGCCTGATGGGGCGACCTAGCGGGTCGTTGGCGTCCCAGCGGGGACGTCTTGGATTCGGCCGGTTTGAGGGCATCGTCTTCACCGCCGCCTTGTGCCACTGCTCCGCCTTGCCCGTCGCCGTCGCCGACCTGGGCGCGGATCTCCGCTGCGACAAGGCCAGCAAGGACACGGTCGAGGCACCGGTTGCGTTCCTAGACGAGTCGGTGGGATTGGCACCTCGATGCGCGACAGGGCTTGTGTCCGAGTCGATCAAACAGGGGCGGTGAGCGTGCTTTGGGAGTATCGATTTCGATGACGGGCATGGGTCGCTCCTTCCGTCGCTGATTTGTCGGATGGCAGAACCGCCTTGATGGGCGCGCACGCCTGCGGCGGGTCACCTCTCGCCGGTTCACCGGCGGGGAGACACTCAACTTGGAAGCCACCACCCGAGACGTTCGGGATACGTATCGCAGAGTCATCCCCGCCAAACCGAAAACCGAGTAGCGTTCAGATAACGCGCGTTTTGTACGAAAGGAACACCTTCCATGTCTCGAATATCTGATCATCGGTTCCGTGGTGTGCCCGGCTCGAGGCCGTGGGTACGGCCGGAGCTGCATCGACTCGACGTTCCCGATCTCACGGACGCCGGCACGGTCCTCTATCAGGCTGAGACGCAGCATGGAAGTGCCAGCTCCTACGGTACGGTTACCAGCTGAGTCGAGTCACTGGCCGGGCTGACTGACCAGACTCAAGCAAGGTGTCGAGAGTTCAGCGCGCCGGCCACACAGGCCGACGCCGGCGGTGATCTCCGCCCAGCGCGTGTTCTCAACAGGTGTGGTTCCACGCCTGATTGGCCCTTCCTTCGCCGGCGCCGAGCGGCAGCGCCAGAAACCCTCACCATCTACTCAAGTGGTTTCGAACCAGCCACGATAGTTGTAACGTAAACGTAACGTGCGGGTTCTACAGAGGGAACATCTCCATGCTTCGACGCCTTGCGGTCCACCTTGTTGCGCTGGCGGTGTTTGCCGTGTCGCTGGTAGGCGTCGCACAGTCGGGCACTTCGGCCGCGGGTTCGCAACCGGTCGGCTGGGTCCTCGAGTCGTCGGGCATCGTCCACGAGTTGGGTGGAGCGCCCGACCTGGGTGATGCGCCCACGGTGACGTCGCCCGCCGTAGCACTCACCGCGACGATCGACGGCAACGGCTTCTGGGTACTGCTCTCCAACGGCGAGATCTCAGCGCACGGAACCGCAATACACCACGGCGATCTGAAACACGACAGCGGTGGCCATCCAGATTTCGGAGTACGGCTATCGGATCATTCATGATGACGGTGGTGTGTTCGCCTTTGGGGACGCCCACTTTGCGGGCTCGATTCCCGGTGTCTTGCAGGGCCGCCCGCTCGACCGTCCGATCACCGCTGCTGTCGAGGGCCCGAGCCAGCGCGCATACGCGATGATGGGAGGAGACGGAGGTGTGTTCGCTTTCGGCATGACCTTCCAGGGTTCGATGGCCGGGATCGCAGGCATCGAGATAGTCGCTGCCTCGAACGATCGCTCCGACGGCTATGTGTTGCTCGATC